>JAUJLZ010000275.1 GCA_030447125.1 Acidimicrobiales bacterium | reverse complement strand
CCGGAGCGCCGTCGTGGCCCAGGCGCTCGGCCGCCACCGGGAAGCCGATGAGGGCCGAGCGGTCGATCTCGGGGGCGAGAGGGAGTGGATCGAGGATGCCGACCACGGTGAACCACTGGTCGCCCAGCCACACCTGGATGCGCCCGTCGGCTCGGGTGATGCCCAACCGCTCGGCGGCCACCGAGCCCAGGACCACGGCGGGGTAGCGGGCGGTGGCGTCGTTGAGGAAGGCGCCACTTGCCACCTCGCCCTCCAGGGTGTCGACCAGCTCGGGGTCGGCGGCCCGGACCCCGATGCCGCCGGTCTCGCCGGTCGGGATCCGGTCGTTGCGGTACACGCTGGCATCGACGCTGGCGGTCGCCGACACCGCCTGCACCGGCCCCACCCGGCTGATCATCCCGGGAGCCTCGGAGGGCAGGGTGGCGTCCTGGCCGGCCAGGTCCCCTGGCGCTGGTTCACGACGGCATAGCTCCCGGCATAGCCGAGGGTGCCGTCGAGCTCTTCTTCCTGGGCCAGGGTGCGCCGGCTGACCTGGGCCGTGGCCGTGGCGATGGTTGCGGCCCTGCGGCGGGGGCGGGCGGAACTGAGGCTCCGGTCGGGTGGATCGTGGCCGGCGTCTCGACGCTCATGACGACACGGCCCCCCGGGGATCGGCTCCGCCGGAGGGGGCCTCGACGCCGGTCGCGCCCTCGGGGCGGCACTCCTTCTCGGCGGCCTGGAAGTGGGGGTCGTGCAGGTCGACACCGTCGTCGCCGATCGCCATGGTCATGCTGCCGTCCGCCTCGGGGTCGGGCATGTCGATCCCGTGCTCGCGCATGCAGCGGGCGAAGGCCAGCATCTCGTCCTGCATGCGGTCCATCTCCTCGGGGCTGAGATCGGGCTCGGAGCCCTCCAACAGGTGGCCGCACCGCTGGTCGGCGACTTCGAACTCCTCGTCGTGGATGTCTCCGCCGCCGGAACCGGGCTTCACCACGACCATGCCGCCGCCGCCGCCCCCGGTGGCGGGGTCAGGCATGTCGACGCCCTGCTCGCGCATGCACCGGGCGAACTCCAGCAGGCCTTCCTCGAAGGTCTTGGCACCGTCACCGTCACCGGCGTCGCCGTCAGCGGTGGCCGTGCCGTCGCCCAGGCTGGCGACCGCACTGGGGTCCGTCTCGTCCTGACCACAGCCCGTCGCCAGTAGGGCGACCACGGCCGCCACCGCCGTCAGGTACGCCAGCGGCGAGCGCCGCCTGTTGCGGACGGCGGTCCTGTCCTCCATGAGTTCCATGTCTCTCCTCCTGTTCGGTTGGCCGTCGGTCGGCAGTCCCGTCCTACGCCCCGGCGGGTAAAGCCCCCGTTTCGGCCCGGCCTTATCCCGGCGTTATGCCGGGTGGGGGACACTCGGCACCGGGTGGGCTCTCCTACGCTGCGTCCGAGCCGCCTGAGACGAAGAGGAGGACGAGGTGCGGGTGCTGGTGGTGGAAGATGAGGCCGATCTGGCCGACGCCATCCCCCGGGGCCTGCGGCGCGAGGGAATGGCCGTCGACCTGGCTCATGACGGGGCCACCGCGCTCGAGAAGGCCGCAGTCAACGCCTACGAGATCGTCGTGCTCGACCGCGACCTGCCGGTCGTGCACGGTGACGACGTGTGCCGGACCCTGGCCGCCGACCGCTCCACGGCTCGCATCCTCATGCTGACGGCCTCCTGCGAGGTCGACCAGCGGGTCGAGGGCCTCACCCTGGGGGCTGACGACTACCTCGGCAAGCCCTTCGCCTTCCATGAGCTGGTGGCCCGCATACGGGCGCTGGGACGCCGGGCCCAGGCCGTCCTGCCGCCGCTGCTGGCCAGGGGCGAGCTCAGGCTCGACCCGGCCAGGCGGGTGGCCAGCCGGGCCGGGCGTACCTCTTCCTCACCCGAAAGGAGCTCGGCGTGCTCGAGGTGCTGTTGGCGGCCGACGGCGCAGTGGTCAGCGCCGAGGAGCTTCTGGAGCGGGTGTGGGACGAGCACGCCGATCCCTTCACCAACACGGTGCGGGTCACCATGGTGAACCTACGCCGAAAGCTGGAGAACCCACCGGTGATCGAGACGGTGGTGGGCGCCGGCTACCGGCTGTCGTGAGGCCGAGCGTCAGGCTCCGCCTGACACTGGTCTACGGCGCGCTGTTCCTCCTGGCCGGAGCCATCCTGTTGGGCGTCAACTACGCCCTGGTGCGGCGCAGTCTCGCCGGTGACCGGGTGGCGGTCGGCTTGGAGATGGCCCCCGGCCCGGTGGTCTTCGAACCGCAGCCCCACGCCATCATCCCCGCACCGGGCAGGTTCAGCCAACCGTTGCCGGTCGACGGCTCCCAGGTGGACGCGGCCATCCAGGAGTTCGAACAGGACCTTCGGGACCAGACGCTCGACCAGCTCGTGGTGCAGTCGGCGCAGGCGTTGGCGGTCACGGCCGTCGCCGCCGTCGCCCTGGGTTGGGTGGTGGCCGGCCGCCTCTTGTGCCCGCTGCAACAGATCACCGGTGCGGCGCAGCGATTGTCGCCAACGCCGCCTCGCCGCCAACGCCGCCCACGAGCTGCGGACACCGCTCGCCATCATGCGCACCGAGATCGACGTCGCCCTGGCCGATCCGCAGACCTCGGCCTCCGAGCTACGCGACATGGCGGGCACGGTGCTGGCGGCCATCGAGCGGACGAACGCCCTCCTCGACGGGTTGCTCATGCTCGCTCGCAGCGATCGGGGCAGCGAGCGCCTGAAAACGGTCGATCTGGCCGACCTGGTCCTGGTGGCCGTCGACCATGTCGACGCGGAGAGGACCGCTGCCGGAGTCACACTCGACGTCGACCTGCGTCCGGCCCCGGTGCTCGGCGATCCCGTCCTCCTGCAACGTCTGGCCGACAACCTGGTGGAGAACGCCGTGCGCCACAACCGTGCCGGCGGATGGTTGGAGCTGCGGACCGGAACGGCGGCTGGCCGGGCGTGGCTGACCGTGCGCAACAGCGGCCCGCCTGTGCCCGCCGAGTCGCTCGACTCGCTGTTCGAGCCCTTCCGGCGAGGCACCCCGGCGCGCACCGGGTCGGTGAGCGGTGCCGGGTTGGGACTGTCGATCGT
>JAUJLZ010000040.1:7328-11058 GCA_030447125.1 Acidimicrobiales bacterium | reverse complement strand
CCGGGTCGGCGTGGTGGTGTTTCCCGGGTCGAACTGCGAGCGCGATGCGGCCAAGGCGCTCACCGCACTCGGCGCCGGAGCCGAGGTGCTGTGGCACGCCGACACCACCGTGAAGGGCTGTGACGCGGTGGTGGTCCCCGGCGGGTTCGCCCACGGCGACTACCTCCGGCCCGGCGCCATCGCCCGGTTCTCCCCGGTCATGTCGGCGGTGTCGAACTTCGCCGACGAGGGGGGACCGGTGCTCGGCATCTGCAACGGGTTCCAGGTGCTGACCGAAGCCGGGTTGCTCCCCGGCGCCCTGCAGAAGAACCGGGGGTTGAAGTTCCTGTGCACGACGGTGGCACTGCGGGTGGAATCGGATCAGTCCGTCCTCACCTCGAGGATCCCCATGGGCACGATCCTGGCCATTCCCATCAACCACTTCGAGGGGAACTACACGTGTGCACCATCGACCTTGGAGGAGCTGCAGGCCGAGGATCGCATCATTCTGCGCTACGTGGACAACCCCAATGGGGCCGTCGACGACATCGCCGGCATCTGCTCAGCGGGGCGCAACGTCGTGGGCCTCATGCCCCACCCGGAGCGCGCGTGCGACCCCCTGCTCGGCTCAGCCGACGGTATCTCGTTGTTGTCCTCGTTCCTGGCTGCGGCCGGCGGTTCCTCGCCGGATGCGCCTGGGGCTCAGGAGGAGCGGGTGATGCCGGCCCGCTTGAGCACGGAGGCAGGGACGCCCAGCTCTCGCCAGGTGTCGTAGGTGATCCCTCGTCGCTCGCTGTAGGCCTTGGCGTTGGCCACGAAGGTCTCCTCGTGGGCGGCGAGGTCGACCTTCTTGTCGATCTTCTGACGTTCGGCGATCAGGTCGCGACGCTCCTGGAGCAGCGCCACCCGCTTGATCGGCTTGCCGAACTGCAGTTCTTCTCTGATGGCGGCCAACCGCCGGTCGATCGACTCGGGCGTACGCTTGCGGCCTCGCTTGGGCCGATGGGCTTCCAACGCCTCCAGGTAAGGCGCCAGGGCGCGGCTCTGGGTCCGGCCCTCGGCCATCGCCGCCTTTTGCTCCTCGGAGACGACTCGCTTCTTCCCGGTTGCCATAGAGCTAGATCGTAGCAAGGTATATAGGCAATCTCGTCCAGCACGCGTGATGAAAGAGGATGCCGATATGCAGGAAACAACCGTTCATCGGGCACTCGGTCTGACCGATGACGAGGCGCTCGACATCGAGCGGATCCTCGGCCGGTCGCCGAACCACCTCGAACTGGCCATGTATGCGGTGATGTGGTCCGAGCACTGCTCCTACAAGTCGTCGCGCCTGCACCTGCGCCGTCTGCCCTCGAAGGGGGAAGGCGTGCTCGTCGGTCCCGGAGAGAACGCCGGTGTCATCGACGTGGGTGACGGCATCGCCGCCGCCATCCGCATCGAGAGCCACAACCACCCTTCGGCCATCGAGCCCTACCAGGGGGCGGCGACCGGAGCCGGGGGCATCCTGCGCGACATCTTCACCATGGGGGCGCGTCCCATCGCCCTCATGGACGCCCTGCGGGTGGGTCCGCTCGACGACGCCCGCAGCCGGTGGATCCTCGAAGGGGTGGTCAGCGGGATCTCGGGCTACGGCAACGCCGTGGGGGTGCCCAACGTCGGGGGGGAGCTCGTGTGCGATCCCACCTACCTCGGCAACCCCCTGGTGAACGTGGCCTGTCTCGGGTTGCTGCCCGTCGAGCGCCTGGTGCTGGGCCAGGCCTCGGGAGTGGGCAACCTCGCCGTGCTGCTGGGCTCGGCGACGGGGCGCGACGGCATCGGTGGCGTGAGCGTGTTGGCCTCAGCCGGCTTCGGCGGTGGCGGCGGGGATGGGGACGCGCGCCCAGGTGAGGGTGACGGCGACGAGGAGACGGCCAAGCGCCCCAGCGTGCAGATCGGTGACCCCTACGAGGAGAAGCGCCTCATCGAGGCCTGCCTGGGACTGCTCGACGCCGGCCTGGTGGTCGGTATCCAGGACCTGGGTGGCGCGGGCCTGACCTGCGCCACCAGCGAGACCGCCAGCCGGGGCGGCGTGGGCATGGACGTGGACGTGTCGGCCGTGCCCCGTCGCGAGCCGGGCATGGCGCCCTTCGAGGTCATGACCAGCGAGAGCCAGGAGCGCATGCTGGCCATCGTCACGCCCGACGACCTCGACGCGGTGCTGGCCGTGTGCGACCGATGGGAGGTGCGGGCTGCCGTGGTCGGTCGGGTGACCGGGGAGGGCGGCCGGCTGCGGATCCTCGACGGGCCCGACGGGGCCGTGCTGGCCGACGTGCCGGCTGCCTCGCTGCACGAGGACGCCCCCCGCTACGACCGGCCCCTGGCGCCATCACCGGCCCGGGCCGCCGACGCCCCGCCCCCGGCCCCTGCCGACGCCGGGGCCGACCTCCTCGACCTCCTGGTCGACCCTTCCTGGGTGTACCGCCAGTACGACTCCCAACTCTTCCTCAACACCATCGAGGGGCCGGGAGGCGACGCCGCCGTCCTGCGCCTGGAGCACCCCACCACCGGCGCCGACACCGGCCGGGCCCTGGCCCTGACCACCGACGGCAACCACCGCTGGTGCGCCCTCGATCCCCACCGGGGTACGGCCATGATCGTCGCCGAGGGGGTGGCCAACCTGGCCTGCGTGGGGGCCCGGCCCCTGGCCCTGGTCGACTGCCTCAACTTCGGCAACCCCGAGCATCCCGAGGTGATGTGGCAGCTCTCGCAGAGCATCGACGGGATGGCCGAGGCCTGCCTGGCCCTGGGCCTACCGGTGGTGGGAGGCAACGTCAGCCTCTACAACGAGAGCCAGGGCCACGACATCGATCCCACCCCCGTGGTCACGCTCCTCGGCATGATCGACCGCCTCGTTCGCCGGCCCCCCGGGGTGACCCTCGTCGCCGACGGGACCCTGTTCCTGCTCGGCCCCCGCTCGGCCGATCTGGGCGGCTCCCGCTGGAGCGCAGCCCACCACGGTGGGCGCCCCGGGGGAGCGCTGGTCCCCCTCGACCTGGTCGCCCACGCTGCCGTCTGCCGGCTGGTGCGCGACCTGGTCGCCGACGGGCTGGTGGCCGGGGTCCACGACGTGGCCGACGGCGGTCTGGCCGTGTGCCTGGGCGAACTGGTGGGCGCCAGCGGGGTCGGCGCCATGGTGGAGGGCGTCGACGGCCACGGTGAGCTGTTCGGGGAGTCGGCCTCGCGCCTGGTGGTGTGCGCCGCCCCCGGTGACGAGGACGAGGTGACCCGGCGGGCCGCCGACGCCGGCGTGCGCCTGGCCTGCCTCGGCCGGGCTGGGGGCCGCCGCCTGGTGGTCGACGGCCTGGTCGACCTGGCGGTCGAGGAGGTCACCCGTCGGTGGCGCCAGGCCCTGCGTGGCGCCCTGCTCGGAAGCCCGATCCAACTCCAATGACGACGGGGAGGGGCAGCACCTGCGTAGGGTGACAACTTGGTGAGGGAGAACTCTGGCGAGGGGACGGGGGCCCGATGTCGGGAGAGAAACAGAACGAGGTACCCGACTGGACCGTATGGCTGCGGTCACGGCTCGAGCGGCTGGCCAGTTCCGAGGGTGAGGAAGACAGCCTCGAGTCCCCGGACCGAGCGCTCGCGCTTCCGCTTCTGTCGGCCCCGCCCGAGGACCAGGCTCTCCCCGATGTCGAAGCCCCCGACCCCGCCGTCGCCGTCGACCCGGCGTTGTCGGCGCCTCCGGAGTCGCTGCAGCAAGACGCCGCCC
>JAUJLZ010000040.1:0-7228 GCA_030447125.1 Acidimicrobiales bacterium | reverse complement strand
TGCCCACCGGTCCCGACCCCGCCGTCGTCGCCGGCCTCGAGTCGCTGCGCTCGGCCGTCGCCGCCCTGCCCACCGGTCCCGACCCCGCCGTCGTCGCCGGCCTCGAGTCGCTGCGCTCGGCTACGGCCGCCCTGTCGATCCGGGTCGAGACGCTGGCCGACGCCAACTCGAGCTTCCGCTCGGTGCTCAACGAGCGCCTCGATGAGTACGCCGAGACCGTGCTTCGGGTGGTCAAGAGCACGACCGCCGACCTGGAGGAGTATCGCCGGATGCATGCGGCATCGATCTCCGACCTGCGCCGCACCGCGGCCGAGACGGCCGACAGCCTGGCCCGCCTGGCCGGGAAGATGGAGGAGTTGGCCACCATCCAGGCCGACGACGAGCGCTGGGTCGAGGTCATCGGGCAGTTCTGCGACGAAGTGACGGCGGAGCGCACCTGGGGTCGGCGTCGGGAGGAAGCGAGAGCTGAGGAGGTGTCGTCCTCGACCAAGCGTCTGGCTGCCGTAGAGGAGACGCTCGACCTGCTGACGACCCACGTGACCGAACTGGCCGCCCGGGCGCAGGTGGTTGAAAAGCAACCCCCCCCTGCCCTCTCCCTCGAGGGTGCCGAGCTCCGGACCCTGGCTGCCGCAGTGGCCGAGGCTCTGGTCGACCACCTGCCCCCCACGACCTCGATCCCCCTGGGGCCGCCGGTACCGGCGGCGCGCCCTCCGGCCAAGCGAACAACCAAGAGCCCGGCCAAGAGCGCGGCCAGGAAGCGAACCACAGGGACGGCTGCATCAGAACCTACGTCGAGCCCGGGGCCGCCTCGGTCCCGTCGCACCACGCCGATCCAGGTTCGAGGACCTGTCGACCTCAGCGACTGAGGTCCAACGCCCGCCAAGCCCCGGTGGCATGGCATCCTGGGCGGGTGCCCCTCGCTGTGCCGGAGGTCCCCCACGCCCAGGCTCCCCCCGGCGACGTCCCCCGCGACCATGTCCCCGGCTGCGAGGTCATCGGCGGTGACGTTGCCGGCGACGACTCGCCCAGGGAGGCGTGCGGCGTGTTCGGGGTCTACGCCCCCGGGACCGCCGTGGCCCAGCTGACCTTCCTCGGCCTCTACGCCCTCCAGCACCGGGGCCAGGAGTCGGCGGGCATGGCTGTCAGTGATGGGGCGACGGTCGTGGTCGACAAGGACATGGGGTTGGTGAGCAACGTGTTCAACCAACGCCGGTTGGCGCCGCTGACCGGGCACCTGGCCGTGGGCCACACCCGGTACTCGACCACCGGGTCGAGCACCTGGCGCAACGCCCAGCCCGTGTACCGCGACGTGGGCCACGCCGAGTTCGCCCTCGGCCACAACGGCAACCTGGTCAACACCGACGCCCTGGCCGAGGAAGCCGGGATGCTCCCCGGCACGGTGGCCAGCGACAGCGACCTCGTCGCCGAGCTCCTGGCCGCCGACATCCGCACCGAAGGCGGTGAGCGCAGCGACGGGCGCGACCTCGAGCAGGCCCTGGGTCGGGTGCTGCCCCGGTTGCGGGGAGCCTTCTCCCTGGTGCTCATGGACGAGGGCCACCTGGTCGGGGTACGAGACCCCAACGGCTTCCGACCCCTGTGCCTGGGCCGCCTCGACGGCGTCGACGAGGGCGCGCTCGACGATCCACACGCCGGTGGAGGTTGGGTGCTGGCCTCGGAGACCCCGGCGCTCGACGTGGTGGGAGCGACCTTCGTGCGCGAGCTCGAGCCGGGCGAGATGGTGGTGGTCGACGCCGCCGGCCTGCGTTCGCTGTTCCCGTTTCCGTCCGAAGCTGTCGAGCCCTCCCTGTGCCTGTTCGAGTTCGTCTACTTCGCCCGACCCGACAGCCGGCTCCGGGGACAGAACGTCCACCTGGCCCGCCAACGCATGGGTGAGCGGCTGGCCCGACAGGCCCCACTGCCGCCGCCGGCGGCATGCGAGGGCGCCGAGGCCATGGTCATGCCCGTGCCCGAGTCGGGCGTGCCTGCAGCTCAGGGCTTTTCCCGGGCGTCGGGCATTCCCTACGGCGACGGGCTGGTGAAGAACCGCTACATCGGCCGCACGTTCATCGCTCCGAATCAGCAGCTGCGGGCCGACGCCGTGCGCATGAAGCTCAACCCGTTGCACGAGAACATCGCCGGCAAGCGCCTGGTGGTGGTCGACGACTCGATCGTGCGGGGCACCACCCAGCGGGCGGTGGTGCGCATGCTGCGCGAGGCGGGAGCCGCCGAGGTCCACCTGCGGATCATGTCGCCGCCCTACCGCTGGCCCTGCTTCTACGGGATGGACACCGGGACACGCGACGAGCTGTTGGCGGCCAACCTCAGTGTGGATGAGATCGGCGACTACCTGGGCGCCGACTCCATCGCCTACCTCAGCCTCGAGGGCCTCGTGGAGGCCACCGCCACGGGCGGCGCCGGCTTCTGCGACGCGTGTCTCACCGGGGAGTACCCCGTCGAGATCCCCGTGGCGCTGCGTCCCCAGGTGATCGAGGGCAACGACATGCCGGCGTCCGGCCTCGACCGGGAGCTCCGCGAGGCCACCCTGCCCGCCGGCGTCGACGCGTGAGCGGGATCTGGCGCCACGCCCAGGGCCCCCAGTCCGACGTCCCCCAGCGCGACGCCCCCCAGCGCGAGGCCCCCCACCCCGAGACGTACGCGTCGGCGGGCGTCGACATCGCCGCCGGGGAGCGGGCGGTGGAGCGGATCAAGGACAAGGTGCGCTCCACGTTCCGTCGCGAGGTCATCGGCGACGTCGGCGGCTTCGGCGGCCTGTTCGCCCTCGACACCTCCCGCCACCGCTCGCCCGTGCTCGTGGCCTCGACCGACGGGGTGGGAACCAAGGCCATGGTGGCCTCGGCCACGGGTCGCTTCGACACCATCGGTCTCGACCTGGTGGCCATGTGCGTCGACGACCTGGTCTGCCAAGGGGCCGAGCCCTTGTTCTTCCTCGACTACGTGGCCGTGGGCACCCTTGACCCAGATCAGGTCGAGGCCCTGGTCGAGGGGGTGGTGGAGGGGTGCCGCCAGGCCGGGTGCGCCCTCCTCGGCGGCGAGATGGCCGAGCACCCCGGCGCCATGGGTCCGGGCCAGTTCGATCTGGCCGGCTTTGCCGTGGGGGTGGCCGAGCGTGATCGGCTGGTCACCGGCGAGCACCTTCGTCCCGGTGACGTGCTCGTGGGCCTGCCCTCGCCGGGGCTGCGGTGCAACGGCTACTCCCTGGCCCGACGGGTGTTGCTGGAGCGGGCCGGGCGCTCCCTCGACGATCCGGCCTACGCCGGCGCCGACCGGTCCTTGGCCGACGAGCTCCTCGAGCCCTCGGTCATCTACGCCCCGGCCGTGGCCGAGCTGTTGGGTCACGTCGACGTGCGGGCGGTCGCCCACATCACCGGGGGCGGGATCATCGGTAACCTGTCCCGCGTGCTGCATCCCTCCACCGACGCGATCGTGCACCGGCGGAGCTGGGAGAGCCCCCGCATCTTCGGGGAGATCCAGCGCCTGGGCGACGTCGCCGACGCCGAGATGGCGCGGGTGTTCAACCTCGGCATCGGCATGGTGGTGGCGGTCCCACCCGGCGACTCGCATCACGCCCTCGACGTGGCTCGTAGCGCAGGTCACCGGGCGGTGGAGATCGGCGAGATCGTGGCGGGCAGCGGGCGCGTGGTCCTCGACTCGTGAAGGGACTCAAGGTGGTGGCCTTGATCGGGGTCGTGGTGGTCGTGGGTCTCATCGCCGGCGCCTACGCCGCCGGGCGCGAGGTTCCCCAGCTCAACGCGGCCGAAGCCCGCATCTTCGCTGAGCAGGCGCTCCTCGACAGCGGAGCCCGCCGGGTCGAGGTCACCGGCGAGCCCCGAGCCGAGGAGTTCATCCCGGTGCGTGAGGGCGAGGACGGCCAAGCGATGCCGGCATCCGAGCCGATCGACGTCTGGGTCGTCCCCCTCACGGTGTCGGATCGGCCCGTCGAGCTCTACGTCGCCCAGTCGGGCGGGCGGGCGGTGAACCTCGACGACGCCCTGCCCGACGGCGGCTTCGTCCTCGACGATGAGCAGTTCGATCGCCTCGAGCGCTTCCGTCTCGACCTGGCCGGGGATCGGGTCAGCGCCCAGCGCCTGGGCCCCTCGATCGTCGCCGGCCTGCTGATCGCCGTGGTGGCCGTGGCCCTGCTCGCGCTGGTGGTCACCGGCCGGGTGCGGGCGTCGCGCACCGACGAGGCGTGAGCGGGAGCGCCCACCAGCCTGCGCTCGCCTCGCGCCGGTGAGCGCGCTCCCGGCCCTTCGGGACCACCTGCTGGCCCACGCCGTGCGCAGCGGCGACTTCGTGCTCAAGTCGGGACGGCGCAGCCGTTGGTTCATCGATGCCAAGCAGTCCACCTGTCGGCCGGAGGGCATGCTGTTGGTGGCCGAGGCCGCTCTGGAGGTGATCCCCGAGGATGCCAGCGCCATCGGGGGCCTCACCATGGGGGCCGATGCCGTGGCCTTCGCCGTGGCTGCGGTGGCGGCGACTAGGGGCCGCATGCTCCACAGCTTCAGCGTGCGCAAGGAGACCAAGGACCATGGCGCTGGTGGCCGCCTCGCCGGCGTCGTGGTGCCCGGCGATCGGGTGGTCATCACCGAAGACGCGGTGACTCGGGGAGTGTCGATGCTCGAGGCCGCCGAGGTGGTGCGCGCCCTGGGGGCGACGCCCGTGCTGCTGTTGCCGGTCGTCGACCGAGGCCACGCCGCCGCCGGCTTGGCCCGCGATGCAGGCATCGCCTACCAGCCGCTGGTCACCGCCGACGAGCTCGGGGCCCCCGACGAGGAGCGATGACCGGAACGACCCTCGCCGGCGATGTCCGCCGGGCTGGGTCAGGGCGGCGAGCGTCTCCCCTCGCCACCTCCTACCGCGGCGATGCGGGCTTCGGCCAGACGATCGGCGGCGCTCAGCGGTGTGATGCCGCGGGCCTGGGCCTCGGCCAGGACGGCGATGGTCGTGGCGCCGATCGCCCTCACCCGCCGGCGCGCCGCCTCCCGGTCGTAGCCGCCCGGCGCCAACTCACCGGCGATGTTGACGATCCCACCGGCGCTGGCCACGTAGTCGGGCACGTAGAGGACCCCGGCGTCGGCCAGCCGGCGGGCGTCACCGGGTTGCGCGAGCTGGTTGTTGGCCGAGCCGCACACGGCGGAGCAGTTCAGGCGGGGGATGCTGCGCTCGTCGAGCACGGCCCCGAGGGCACACGGAGCGAGGATGTCACAGGGTTCGGCCATGGCCTCGCCGACAGGCAGGGGTCGAACGCCGTGGCGCTCGACCGCGATCCGCACCCTCGACGGGTCGACATCGGCCACCGACACCCTGGCGCCCGCAGCCACCAGTTCGGACACCAGGGCGCCACCGACCTTGCCCACCCCGACCACGACGATGTGGCGACCTTGGAGGGAGGGGTGGCCCCAGCAGGTCTGGGCCAGCGCTCCCATGGCATGGACCACGCCCAGGGCGGTGAACGGCGACGGATCACCCGACCCCCCGAGCACCTCGCTGACCCCGGTCACATGGGCCGTCTCCTGGCGGATGCGGTCCATGTCGGCCTGGGTGGTCCCCACGTCCTCGGCGGTGATGTAGCGCCCGCCCAGGCCCTGGATGAAGCGTCCGTAGGCCTGCAGCCGGGCCTGGCGATCGGCGGGTGCCGGCGAGTCCACGATGACGGCCTTGCCTCCGCCGAGGTCGAGGCCGGCCAGCGCCGCTTTGTAGGTCATGCCCCGAGCCAGGCGCAGCACGTCGGCGAGGGCCTGGTTCTCGTCGGGGTAGGCGAGCATGCGGGTGCCGCCGAGGGCCGGACCGAGGGCGGTGGAGTGGATGGCGACGATGGCCCGCAGCCCGCTGCGTTCGTCGCGGCACCAGACCACCTGCTCGTGGCCGTCCTCCTCCATGGAGCCGAAGACGGTCACGGCGAGAGGCTATTCCCACCCTAGGGCAACGTCGTACACCACGGATGGTGGTCGCCGGCTGACCCCCAGTGGTATCCTGCTGTCCGTTTTTCCCGCAGTCGCCGTATCCTAGGGACCCGAGCACGTCGAGGAGTCATCGCCAATGGGGAGGCAGTCATGACCATCCAGCACCATGATCTCGAGACACCCGAAGCGCTTCTCACCCCCGCCGAAGTGGCCGAGCTGTTCCGGGTGAACCCGAAGACCGTCACCCGTTGGGCCCGGGCCGGCAAGCTCCACGCCATCCGTACCCTCGGGGGCCACCGTCGCTTCCGGGCGTCGGAGATCCGGCGCTGCCTCGAGGAGATGTCGGCCGACGAGGTCGTCAAGGAGAGCTGAGCGACTGCGTCCTCGACGCAGTCCTGGCTCGCTTCTCCGCTCTAGGTCTGGCTGTCGATCCGGCTCGTTCCTTCGCCGTCACCGTGGACGGCCTGGCGCCGTGCCTCGGCGATCGGGGGGATGAGCCGGGCGGTGACGGCGACCACCGCCGGCTCCAGCGTCACCGCCAGGCCTGCTGACCGGCCTCCTCCATCCACCATCGGCACGGAAGCTGCCTCTCGCCTGCAGGTGCGGATGCTTCTCCTCAGCCAGGGGCGTGGCCTCCGAGGGCGATGGCGTCGCGCGACGTCCCGGCGCGGGGATCGACGTCGACGGGGTCGGGCAGGGGGCCCAGGTGGCGGGCCAGGCGAAGCGCCGCGACGCCGGCGATGACGGCCAGAGCCCCACCGGTGACGCCGAGGAGGCGGACCCCGAGCACCCCCACGGCCAGGGCGGCGAGGGGGGCGACGAGGAGGTCCGACATCGGTTCGAGCGACTCGTTGAGCGAGAGGACCCGGCCGTGGGCCCGCCGGGGCGTGAAGCGTTGCAGGAGCGTCTTGGCCGGGACGTAGAAGAAGGCGACGTCGACGCCCCAGAGGAACACGCCGATGGCGGCGACCACCAGGGACTCCGTGCCGAGGTACAGCGCAGCCGTGGCCCCGGAGACGATCGTGGCCAGCGCCACGCAGCCAGGCGTGGCCACCCGGTCGCCCAGGGCGGCGATGGCCAGCCCGGCGCCGACCAAGCCCACGCCGAAGACGGTTTGGAGCAGGGCGAAGGTCGTGTCCGACGCCCCCAACACGTCACGCACGTACAGCGGCTCCAGCACGCCGAAGAGCCCCCACAAGACGTAGGTCACGCTGGCCACCCCGAAGGTCCAGCGCAGACCGGGGGTGCGGCGTACGAGCGAGAGACCCTCTCGTAGCTCCCGCCGGGCGGAGGAGACGGGGGCG
>JAUJLZ010000274.1:2008-3116 GCA_030447125.1 Acidimicrobiales bacterium | reverse complement strand
GGGGGTCGCCGCCCTGCTCGACCCCCTCGAGGAGCTGTACCAGGCCCTGGTGCTGGGCACCCGCGACTACGCCCTCAAGAACGGCTTCAGCGACGTGGTGCTCGGCCTGTCGGGCGGCATCGACTCGTCGCTGGTGGCGCTGGTGGCCGCCGACGCCCTCGGGCCCGAGCGGGTGCACGGTGTGGCCATGCCCTCTCGCTTTTCCAGCCCCGCCTCCCACGACGATGCCTCCGCCCTCGCCGGACGTCTGGGCATCGAGCTGCGGACCATCGCCATCGAACCCGCCCACCGGGCCCTCCTGGACATGCTGGCGCCGACGCTCGGCCAGCGGTCTCCCAACGTGACCGAGGAGAACATCCAGAGCCGGGTGCGGGGCGTCGTCCTGATGGCGCTGAGCAACGAGCTGGGGTGGTTGGTGCTGACGACGGGGAACAAGAGCGAGTCAGCGGTGGGGTTCTCCACCCTCTACGGCGACACGGCTGGCGGTTTCGCGGTGATCAAAGACGTTCCGAAAGGCCTGGTCTACGACCTGTGTCGCCACCGCAACCGACGGGCCGGTGAGGAGCTGGTCAGCGAGGAGGTGCTGGTCAAGGCGCCCTCGGCCGAGCTGCGGCCCGACCAGCGTGACGACCAGTCACTGCCGCCGTACGAGATGCTCGATCCGGTCCTGGCCGGCTACGTCGAGCAGGACCTCACCGCAACCGAGCTCGAGGCTGGGGGCTTCGACGCCGAGCTGGTGCGCCGGGTGATCGCCCTGGTCGACCGGGCCGAGTACAAGCGCCGCCAGACGCCCCCCGGCGTGAGGGTCAGCGCCAAGGCGTTCGGAAAGGACCGGCGCGTGCCCATCACCAACGCCTACCCGGGCTGAGGGTCGGTCGCGCCGGCCGCTCTCAACAGGAGCGGGAGATCTCTCTGGTCGTCTCCCGCACACCGTTGACCTCGGTGGAGGTGACCACCTCGGACACACAGCTGCTGGATCCCGAGCCGGACGCTCGTGAGCTGCTGGAGACGTGCGAGGAGGACGAGCCCGACGACGACACCGACGAACCGCCGGACCGGGCCACCGAACGTGACGAGTTGGAGACGCTGACCGAGGACGAGGCCGACC
>JAUJLZ010000274.1:0-1908 GCA_030447125.1 Acidimicrobiales bacterium | reverse complement strand
GACGAGGACGAGGAGCTGGCCGAAGCACCCGAGTCGCTGGTGGAGGCGGCTTCCTCCTCGGCGGACGAACGGGCCGCCTCGGCCTTCTCCCGAGCCTCCCGGACCGCAGCCTCGGCCCGCTCCCGGGCCTGTTCGATCCGGGCTTGCACCAGGGGGACGGCCGACGTCAGGGCGCTGGTGGCGGCGGACCGTGACGACGAGGCCAAGGAGTTGGCGGCCTGGGCGTCGACGGCGCCGGGGTCGAACAGCTCGCCCAGACGCCCGGTGACCGGCGCGGCCAGCACGAGTGCGAGCACGATCGACACCACGGCCAGGATCGAACCACGCCGCCAGCCGGGCCAAAGGCCGCCCTCCGGTGCTTTGGGGACTTCCGGAGGTGGTGTACGCCACCGAGGGGCATCGGCGGGGAATCCGTTCGCCGCCTGCATCAGCTTCGTTGGTTGCATGATCGCCCTCCAGGGTCTGGAGCGATCGTACGCTACCAAAGCGAGGGCCGGCGTGGTCCGCGCCGACAGGAGGATCATGACCCGACCCCGGAGCGAGACCGGTGGCATGGCCATCGACGAGGTCGACCGGCTGGTCGCGCGCTACGTCTGGTTGGAGCGTCGGCGCTTCGAGGTCCTGGGGTCGTGGGTGACGTCGGTCCCCGAACCCGAGGTCGCCGCTCTGTTCGCCACCCAGTCCCACCACCACGCCTGGCACGCCTCGCTGTGGGCGCGGCACCTGCCCCTGCGCAGCGGCTACCGGGCACCCGCTGAGGCGCCTGCCGGCGCGGCCCTCTCCACGTTCCTCGACACCGTCGCCGGCGCCGCGGGCCAGGCGGACTCCGTGTTGCGGCTGGTGGGAGCCTTCCGGGTGCTGGGGCGCCAGGCGGTGGCCAGCTACTCGGTGCAACTCGACCGGGCGACGACGGTGAGCGAGGCCGCCTTCGCCCGGACCTGCCGGTTGGTGCTCGCCGACCAGCGCAGCGACGGCATCGAGGGCGAGCAGGCGCTCCAGGCGCTGCTCACCACCGACGACCGTGGGGAGGTGGCGAGCCGCCGACAAGCGGAACTGGAGCGCCAGCTCCTGGACGCCGGGGGGATCACGGGGTAGGAGGGTGTGCAGGCGTGCGGCAGGGACCCTCCTCGCCGCCCAGGGGGTGTTCGGTGGCGCAGCGCCAGGGGGAGATGGCTGTCTCAGGCCGTGCGTAGGGTGCCGAAGATGTTGCTGGAGGTGACGTGCCCCATCTGCGGGGCGCCGGGGCGGGCGCCGTGCCTCTCCTGCGCTGCCCGCCTGCGCCCGGCGCCGGTGTTGGCGCCTCCGCCGGGGGTCGACGTCTGCCTGGCCCTGCTGGCCTACGAGGGGGTGGGCCGGGAGCTGGTGGCCCGGCTCAAGTACCGCAACCACCGCGCCGTGCTCCCCGGCCTGGCCCGGGCCATGGTCTCGATGGTGACCGAGCGAGCGGGGGTGGGCGACCTCGACCTCGAGGTCGACATCGTCACCTGGGTCCCCACCACGCCGGCCCGGCGCCGGGAGCGGGGCTACGACCAGGCCGAGCTCCTGGCTCGGGCCGTCGCCCGCCACCTGCGACGCCCCTGTCGCCGTCTGCTGCTGCGCCGGCCGGGCCCGCCGCAGACGGGGCGTGCCCTGGCCGAACGGATCCAGGGCCCCCAGGTGGTGGCCCGGGGTCGGGCCGATGCTGCTGGCGTCCTGCTGGTCGACGACGTGGTGACGAGCGGATCGACGGCCCGGGTCTCGGCCCAGGCCTTGCGCTCGGCCGGCGCCCGTTCGGTGGTCGTCCTGGCCGCGGCCCGGACGCCCCAGCCCGGCGCTGTTCTACACTGAGGCCGTTGCGTACGGGTCTGTGGTTGAAAGTCGATGCCAGTCGCAGGCGAAACGACCCACGTAAGGCGACCTGTGGTCGCC
>JAUJLZ010000273.1 GCA_030447125.1 Acidimicrobiales bacterium | reverse complement strand
CGTTCGGGGCCACGCCGGCGGCCACCGCGTCGGCGGCCAAGGGATCACGGACCTTGGTCAGGCGTCCGGAGGCGTAGGCGAAGTCGGTGATCTCACCACCGGGGTCCTCCAGGCGAGCCAGCTGGCCAGCCACGTACCACAGCTTCGTGTGGGTGCCGTCCCAGTAGCTGACCTGGCAGAGCATGCCCGGGGGCGCGGCAGCGTCGAAGCCTGGGGGGGGCCCAGTGGAACAGGCGGTGTCGCCGCCGTAGCGCAGCGTGATGGAGCGCTGGCTCACCGGATCGGTGATGGTGGTCAGCCGACCGGGGCTGCCTGACCAGGTGTAGCTGGGTGCGGCAGGCTTGCGGTCATCGGCAGGGGTGGTGGCCGACACGAGATTGCCCGAGGCGTCGAAGCGGTACACCATGCCGTCCTCTGTGAGTGTGAGGGCTCCGTCGGCGGACCGCGCCAGCACCGAGTCCTCACCGGGCGGGGGCCGGTAGCCGGATCCTGTCCAGGTGTAGGTGTGGGGGGACCCGCTGGCGTCGGTGACCACCACCGCCGCCTCGCTGACTCGAGCCGAGACGTAGCTCAGGTCCCCGTCGAGGTCAGCGGAGACTAACCAGCCCTGAGGCAGGGCCGGGGCGGTGGTCGACAGCCATGAGGCGGGCACCACCGTCTCCGGCACCGCCCCCTTGGCGTACAGGGAGATGCCGGCGTCGAGGACCGACTCGAACGACTCCACCTTGATGGATACCGACTGGCCCGCGGTGAGGTCGACGGCTCCCCCGTACTCCAGCGATGCCCACTGGCCGACCCAGTCGTCCATGACCAGGGTGTTGTTCACCCAGATGCGCACCCCGTCGTCGTGGAAGGCACCGAAGGTGTAGGACCCGGAGGTAGGCACGGTGAGGAAGCCGGTCCAGCGCACCAGGAAGTCGTCGGGGGGAAGCGCTTCGGGGTAGGGGGAGCCGGCGCCCCACCAGAAGTCCACCATGGGGTCGGCGCGAACGATCGTAGGTCGCTCGTCGGCGTCAAAGACACGGTTGGCGTTGGCGTCGCGGTAGTAGGCGCCGGTGAGTCCAGCGTTGGAGGGAGCCTGTGAGTTGTAGGTGTAGGACAGCCCCACCGAGCCGCCTACGGTGGGGAATGAGGGCGAGGCGGTGCCCGCCACCACGTTCCCGTTGGACAGGTTGACCGCCACCGGTCCGAGCGCGTCGGTGGGCTCGGGGCCCCGCTGGCCTAGGCGCAAGTCGACCTTGAAACTGCGGACCCAATCCGGGCTGGTCACCAGCCTGGTGTCGTCGGTGTACACGTGCCAGGTGTAGGGCACGCCGTCTTTCAGGGTGGCAGCAGGCACCGTCCAGCTGGGAGTGGAGATCCAGCCGGAGTTGACGATGGCGCCGGTCTCACCGTCAGCCCCGGTGGCCACCCGGAACCAGTAGCGAACGGGGTTGCCGTCGGGGTCGCTGACCGGCGCGACCGACAGCGTCGGGGAAGTGGTGGCGACCACTGCTCCCTCGGTGGGCTTGGCGCTCGACGCCTGGGCCATGGCCGGCGGCAAGTTGTAGGTCACCTCGATGTAGGAGGCGGTTCCATCACCGTTCTCGGAGGCGGCCAGCTTCTTCCACGATCCCTGCCCCTCCCCCGCCGTGTCAACCTGCATACAGGGATCTCCCCAGACCGGACTGGTCCAGTTGCGCACCCAGGCGGTGATATCGGAGGAGGACCAGGAGTTGCGCACGCCGTCACCGTCGACGAACTCGGGGAGGAGCGGGGGCCGGTTGTTCCACGTCATGTTGGCGGCCGACCACCCGCAGTGAGCGGGGTGCAGACGGTAGCGGGTCCGCTCGGAGGTCGAATAGCTCCAGATGAAGTAGCCGTGCCAACGGGCTGAGAGGATGTCGGCCCCGTCGATGGCGTCCATGTCGTACTCGAAGTAGGTCCAGTTGGTGCCGGTGGTGCCGTCGTAGTAGCCGACCTTGTCCTCGTAGCGGGCCAGTGTGGAGTTCCACACCACGTTGTAGTTGGTGTCGGGGTATCGGTCGGTGACGAAGGTGTCCTGGGACCACGACTGGCGTCCGGCGGCGAAGGTGGGGTCGAGGTAGACGGGGTACTGGCGCGCCGGGTCGGCCAGCCACGCCCGATCCGTGGCCAAGGTGAGGACCCAACTGCCGCCTTCGCGGGCGAGCTCTTGGGTGGCGGGCCCGTACGTAGGCTCAGACGAGCCGGGATCGACGGTCGAGTCCCAGGCGCTGGGAGCAGGGATTCGCATGGCCTCGGCACCCTCCGGATCAACCAGGGCGATGGAGCCGTCCGGCTGCGGGGCTGGCTCGAGCCCCTCAAGATCCAGTGAGAAGCGAAACGACGTGGCTTCTCCTGCGGTAGGTGGACGCTTGAAGACCAGGAGCTCCTTGAGCGTGGTCGTTCCCACCTGGTACTCCAGGTCGACGCCGGGTGAGACTTCGGCGTAGCGCACCTCGGAGCCAGACGACTCAGCCGGAGCGGGAGCGGACTTCTCCAGAGCGAGCGTGGCGCGCCGGCCCTCCACGCCGATGGTCACCATGTTGGCCGCATCGGCGCGAGGCGCAAAGCGGACATCGAGCGGGCCGGCGGCATTGCGTAGGGCATCGCCGTCGGGCACCACGGTGGTGTCAATCGGGCGCGTGGTACCGGAGGCGTCCTTGAAGTTCACCGGCTGGGAGTAGAGCCGGGCGGTGCGGGTGCCGTCGGGGTTCTCAAAGATGTCGGCCCGTTCCCGGCGCTCGATGACCTTTGAGCGCTCCCGGTCGAAGCCCTTGCCTGCCTGCTCAGGCACGGCCTCCGGTCGTCCGGCGTCAGGAGGACGAACCCGCCCTGGGGCGTTGGTGAAGTCAGCTTCGGGCACCTCGGGCCTCACCGTCGGAGGTCGCTCGGATTCCAGGGCCTGAAGCTCTCGCGCAGGCCTGGACCTCTGCGTGGCTGGTTGCGCTGGCACCGCTGGGGCCAAGGCCAGGTCGGTTGCCAGCACCGCCACGATCACCAAGCCGATGACTGCTTGGCGCATGGTCTTGTGCCGGCGCGTGCGCGCAATGAGGCCATTCCCGCTTGGGCTCAACTGCGTCCCCTATCTCCAGCCGCTGGGCGCAGTGCCGAGCGAAAT
>JAUJLZ010000272.1 GCA_030447125.1 Acidimicrobiales bacterium | reverse complement strand
TGTCCATCTACAACGACGGCCCGTTCTGCAGCGTGCACGAGCCCATGAGCACGCCGAGGACCAGGGGACGCAAGATCGCCTGAGCAGTGCCGGCAGGCGATGACCCGCACCGGCCTACGATGGCGACATGGAGCTCCTGAACGAGGCGACGCTGCTGGCCGCCCAGGTATGGACCTACTGGATCGGCGTCCCGCTGGCCGCCGCCGGTGTCCTCCTGGTGGTCGTCATCATCGCCGGGTACCTCAAAAAGGTGCAGGCCCTCAAGTACCCGAGGAACGAGGGCCGATGAGGGCGCGTGGCCGTGGCTGATCCCATCGGGTGGGACGTGGCCGAGAAGGTGGCCGTGCGCATCGCCGGCCGGGAACCCCTGGCCGACTCCTACCACGCCGACTCGCTCGGTCCCGACTTCGCCGAGCTCACGGCTGAGGCCGAGGCGCTGGTGGCCGAGGCCACCGGACTGACCTCCATGGCCGGCCCGGCCCGGGCCCGGGTGACCGACCGGGCGGGATGGGTGCGAGCCAACCTGGCGTCGTTCCAGCGCATGCTCCAGCCCCTCACCGGTCGCCTGGGGGAGCGCATGCCCACCAACCCGGTGGCGGCCCGAGCCACCCGAACGCTCACGGGGGTCGAGGTGGGCGCCCTCCTCGGCTGGATGTCCACCCGGGTGCTCGGCCAGTACGACCTGCTCATCGTCGACGACGAGACCGCCGTCGACCAGGACATCGTCTACTACGTCGGCCCCAACGTGTTGGCCCTCGAGAAGCGCTTCGCCTTCCCGCCCCGGGAGTTCCGCCTCTGGCTCGCGCTCCACGAGGTGACCCATCGGGCCCAGTTCACGGGGATCCCGTGGCTCCGGGGGTACTTCCTCTCCCTGGTTGAAGCCAGCCTGGGCAGCATCGAGCCCGACCCCAAGCGCTTCCTGGCCGCGCTGCGACGAGCAGTCGACGAGGTGCGCTCAGGGCGGAACCCGCTCGACGAAGGGGGTCTCGTCGCCCTGTTGGCCACCCCCGACCAACAGCAGGTCCTGGGCCAGATCGGTGGCATGATGAGCCTGTTGGAGGGACACGGCGACGTCACCATGGACCGCGCCGGCGCCGGTCGGGTCGCCTCCGCCGAGCGCTTCTCCCGCGTGTTGAGCCAGCGGCGGGCCCAGACCACGGGGGTGGCCAAGGCCGTCCAGAAGCTGGTCGGTCTCGAGGCCAAGCTCAAGCAGTACGAACAGGGTGAGCGCTTCATCGAGGCCGTCGAGGCCGAGGGGGGGCCGGCGTACCTGAACCGGGCCTGGGAGGGTCCGGAGATGCTGCCCAGCCTGGCCGAGATCCGCGAGCCGAGGCTGTGGATGGCCCGAGTCAGCGCCCCTGTGGCCCCTGGCGGTGCCATCGCCGCCGGTTGAGGCCGGTCCCGGGGCCACCGGCCTGCACCCCGGCTCCGGCTCCTTGATCGCTCGGCTGCTGGCTCGCTGCTCCTTCCCCCCGGCGGGGACGGCGGTGACGGCGGCGGTGTCGGGCGGTGCCGATTCGAGCGCCCTGCTGGTCCTGGCCGTCGAGGCCGGCTGTGCCGTCACCGCCGTGCACGTCGACCACGGGCTCCGGGAGGGGTCGGCGGCCGAGGCCGACGTGGTGGCCGCCCTGGCCGGGCGCATGGGCGCCGGCTTCGTCGCCCGCCGGGCGGCGGTCGCCCCCGGCCCCAACCTCGAGGCCCGCGCCCGTAGGGCCCGACGGTCGGTGCTTCCTCTGGCAACCATGACCGGCCACACCGCCGACGATCAGGCCGAGACGGTGGTGCTCAACTTGCTGCGCGGCGCCGGGCTCGACGGGCTGGCCGGGATGCGCCCCGGTCCGACGAAGCCGCTGTTGGCGCTGCGTCGGGCCGACACCGTGGCCCTGTGCGCCAGTGTGGGGATCCGGCCCCTCGTCGATCCGACCAACGCCGATCTCGCTCTCCGGCGCAACCGGGTCCGCCATGAGGTGCTGCCCCTGTTCGACCGGGTGGCCGAGCGTGATGTAGCTGCGGTGGTCGCCCGCAACGCCCGCCTGTTGGGCGACGACGCCCGCCTCCTCGACGCCCTCGCCCGTGACCTCGATCCGACCGACGCTCCGGCGCTGGCCGCCGCCCCCGTGCCCCTCGCCCGCCGGGCACTGCGGCGGTGGTTGGTGGCGGAGCTCGGGCCCCACCCGCCGGACGCCGAGACGGTGGAGCGGGTGCTGAAGGTGGCGCACGGCGTCTGGCGGGCGACGGAGGTGGGCGGTGGGCTCCGGGTGGCTCGACGCCTCGGTCGGCTCCGGTTGGAGTCGAGCGTGACCGGCGAGCGATAGTGGCGACCGTGCCCACCCATTCCGAACCCAGGTCGGGGGCCAGGGCCGTCCCCTCACCCTATGACGCCGATCCCCGCCTCGGAGATCTGGTGGTCAGCCAGCAGGAGTTGGAAGAGCGGGTGGCCGAGTTGGGCCGGCGGATCACCGTGGACTACGCCGATCGGCCCCCCCTGCTCGTGGGCGTGCTCAAAGGTGCCTTCATGTTCATGTCGGACCTGTCGCGGGTCATCGACCTTCCCGTGGAGTTCGACTTCATGGCCGTGGCCTCCTACGGCAGCACCACGCGCACCAGCGGGGTGGTCCGCATCGTCAAGGACCTCGAGCTCGACCTGACCGGCCGCCACGTGCTGTTGGTGGAGGACATCGTCGACAGCGGCCTGACGCTGTCCTACCTGCGCCGAACCCTGTCTGCCCGCGACCCGGCCAGCCTGGCGGTCTGCTCGCTCCTGATGCGCGACCACTACGACGCCGACGACATCGACGTGGCCTATGTGGGCTTTCGCATCCCGGCCGACTTCGTGGTCGGCTACGGCCTCGACGTGGGCGAGCGCTACCGGAACCTGCCGTTTGTGTGCCAACTCGTTGCCGAACCGGAGGTTCGGCAACGAACTTGATCGTGCTCCGGGCCCCGGCACTGTGTCCGATCATCGGCGGTGATCCGCCCGATGGCGGCGCTCTCCGCGCTGGACACCTTCCTTGTGCCCAGCAGGAGGGGGCGCCTGCGGCGCCTGGTGCTGCCGGGCGCACTTTGCTCGCCCCCTCCAGGGCTCGCGGGCTCGCCTCGCTTCGCTCGGCTCGCCTCTTGGGGGATTCGAGGCC
>JAUJLZ010000271.1 GCA_030447125.1 Acidimicrobiales bacterium | reverse complement strand
CGGCACGTAGGAGCGGCTCGCTCGCAAGGAGGCGCCGACATCGGTCGCTGGCTACGCCGGCTGTGGTTTGGCCGTTTCGAGCCGTGTGTGAACGCCGATGTGAGCGCTACGTCGGCCGAACACGCCATCGCCCGTCAAGCTCAACCCTTGTCAGGACGGTTCTGGTCAGCTCCATGCCATCCGCCGTCCCGCGTCTCGTCGCACATCCGCGAGACTGCCGCCGTGCACGTGGTCATCGTGGGTGCCGGTGAGGTCGGGTGGTACCTGGCAGAGAGGCTCGATGCCGAAAACGACGTGGTGGTGATCGAGCAGGACGCCGACACCGCAAGCGCCATCGGCGAGGATCTCGACATCCAGGTCGTGGTGGGCAACGCCTGTCACCCGTCGGTGCTCGAGCGGGCGGGCATCGGCCGCGCCGCCCTGCTCGCTGGCGTGACCCAGAACGACGAGGTCAACCTGATCGCGTCGCTCCTCGCGAAGGAGCGCGGCGTCCCGAAGACGGTCGTGCGCGTCCAGACCGAGGAGCTGCGGGGGCCGGCGGGTGCGGGCCTCCTGGCCGCCGTGGGCGCCGACGTGGTGATCGACCCAGATGCCGACACCGCCGAGGAGATCCTCGAGCTCGTGCACCTCTCCGGTGCCGACGAGGTCTACCCGATGGCGGAAGGCGATCTGCTGGTGATCGGTGGCGTGATCCGCGCCGGTTCGACGGTCGCCGGCCGGCGGCTCAGCGAGGTCGGCGCGCAGTTCGAGCCCCAGTGGCAGTTCCTCTTCGGCGCCGTGACCCGCCGGGGCGGCACCTCCATCCCCCGAGGCGACGAGGTGCTCGAAGTCGGCGACCATGTCCGGATCCTGACGACCCGGGATGCCCGGCGAGAGGCTCTCGAGTTGATCGGGGCGGTCAGTCGCCGGGTGCGTCGGCTGATGGTCCTCGGCGGCGGCATGGTCGGATCGCGAGTGGCGGCGGCGATGACGGCCGAGGGCGCCGAGGTCCTGATCGTCGAGCGCGACATGGCGCGCGCTCAGCAGCTCGCCGTCGAGCTTCCGAGGGTGCGGGTGATCCACGGCGACATCACCGATGTGGAGCTGCTCGCTCAGGAGTCGGTGGCCACGATGGACGTGGTCGTGGCCTCCTCGGGCGAAGACACTGCCAACGTCCTCGCCTGTGCCTTCGCCGCCGCCGAGGGATCAGGCTTCACGGTGGCCGTCATCCACCGGTTGGCCCTGCTCCCCCTCGCCAGCCAGTTCGGGATCGACGCGACCCTGAGCCCCCGAACCGCCTCGGCCAACGCCGTGCTCCGGGAGTTGCGAGGCGGGGTCGGCTCCGTGGCGACGTTCCTAGAGAGCGACGTCGAGGTGAACGAGTTCGTCGTAGCACCTGGAAGCCCGGCCGATGGTGCGATGGTCGCCGACCTGCACGTATCACGGTCCGTGCTGCTCGGTGCCGCCGTGCATCCGGATGGGTCGGTGGAGATCGTGCGGGGCCCGACCCGGCTCGCCGCCGGCGACCGCGTGGTCGTCTTCGCCCGGGCCACAGACCTGCACAAGGCCCGCCAGCCTTTCACGGCATGACGGCATCGGGGCCACGACGGTGGCAGGCGCCAACTTGGCGCTGGCCGTCGCTACCGCTCCACGTCGGCGCCCTCTCGGCGACGGTCGCCGGGGTCGCCATGCTGGTCGCCGCGGTGGTCGAGCGGATCGACGGTGGTCACGACGCTCTCGCCCTCCTCCTCTGCGGCCTGCCCACGACCGCGATCGGTGTGGTGGTGTGGCGGGGCACGAGGGTCCCAACCGAGGTACGGAACCTCGAGGTCTTCGTGACCGTCACGCTGGCGTGGGTCTCGCTCGCCTGCGTGGGCGCCATCCCGTACTTGGCTACGGGCAGGCTCACATCAGTCGACCACGCGCTCTTCGAGTCGATCTCGGGCTTCACCACCACCGGCGCAACGGTCCTGCGTCCCATCTCCGAGACCTCCCAGGGACTGCTCCTCTACCGGGCGCTCACCCAGTGGATCGGGGGCATGGGCGTGATCGTGCTGGTGATCGCCGTCCTGCCGACGGTGGGCAGCGGCGCCATGAGCCTGATGACGGCCGAAGCCCCCGGTCCATCCGGTGAGCGCCTGACGCCGCGCGTCCGCCAGACAGCCCGCAACCTGTGGACGATCTACGTCGGGTTCACCGTTGCGGTGGTCGCCGCGTACGTGGCTGCCGGAATGAGCCTCTTCGACGGGCTCGCCCACGCGTTCACCACCGTCTCCACCGGCGGGTTCTCACCGCACAACGCCTCGCTCGCCCACTTCGACTCCGCTGCCGTCGAGTGGATCGCCATCGCAGCCATGTTCCTCGCCGGCGGCAGCTTCGCTCTCTACTTCCGGGCACTGCGGGGCCAGCCCGGACCGCTGCTGCGCTCTTCGGAGCTCCGCGCCTACGCCATCGTCGTCCTCGTCGCCGTCGCCGTGGTGTTCCTCGTCGGCGATGCCGACGCCCCCCTGGCCGAGCACCTCCGTGCCTCGTTCTTCACGATTACCTCCGTGGTGTCGACCACCGGCTTCACCACCGCCGACTTCGGCGCATGGAGCCAGGGTGCCCAGCTCGTGATCATGCTGCTGCTGCCCATCGGGGCAATGGCGGGCTCGACCGCCGGCGGGGTGAAGATGGTGCGGGTGCTCGCCATCGCCAGCTACGCACACCGCTCCGCGCTAAAGCAGCTCCACCCCCAGCTGGTGCGGCCGGTACGAGTCGGCAACCGCCCGATGCCCGAGGAGATCACCACCCGCATCGTCGGATTCATGGTCCTCGGCCTCGTCGTTTTCGGCGGGGGCGCCACCCTGATCGCCCTGACCGGACCCGACATGATCACGTCCTTCTCAGCCGCTGCATCCAGCTTCGGCAACGTCGGCCCCGGCCTCGGCGATGTGGGACCAACCGGGGACTACCTCGCGCTGCCGTGGGAGGCGCGAGTCGTCACCATGGGCCAGATGCTCCTCGGCCGCCTCGAGATCTATCCCGTGATCCTCGCCTTGTCCGTGTTCACGCTCCGGCGCCGCCTGCACCCGGCCCGCAACTGAGGCGCGCGTCGAGTCGATCACAGGGGCGCCGAAGTCCGTCGAGCAGGCAGAGGATCCGAGGAATGAACAGA
>JAUJLZ010000270.1 GCA_030447125.1 Acidimicrobiales bacterium | reverse complement strand
GTGGCCAGCGTCGCCGTGCTCGCCTTCTCACTGGTCGTGTCCGCCGCCCTGGCCAAGGTGATCGACGCCACCATGGGCCTGCGCATCAGCGCCGATCAGGAGCTCGAGGGCCTCGACCGCAGCCAGCACGCCGAGACCGCCTATCTCCTCAGCGACCTCGGTTCTTCACTCGGGAGCCCGGTGGCCCACCAGGGCCAGGGGGACCGAACCCCCGTGGCCTAAGTTCTTCTTGGGGGCCTAGCGAGCGGTCATTCGCAGCCCCGCTCGTCATCGAAGCGCTGCCAACCAGCGTCGGTGATCGAGCGGGGCTCGAAGAACAGGCAACCTTGCGGGCAGGAGAAGGGCGTGTCTGCGCTGGCTCCCACCCGGCAGCGCTGCACCAACCCGTCGTTCGTGGTGCGGGTGGAGTAGTGACGGCAGTCCTGGCGCACGCCCACCACGCCATTGTGCCGCCGCACCGTCCCGGTGCGATCCCCGGCCCCATCCCACGACCCACCGGCATCCGAGGTACGAGGAGCACCGCATGAAGTTGGTCACCGCGGTCATCAAGCCCCACAAGCTCGACGACGTGAAGTCGGCGCTGGCCGAGTACGGGGTCAAGGGCCTCACCATCACCGAGACGGCGGGCTACGGCCGCCAGAGGGGCAAGACCGAGGTCTACCGGGGGACCGAGTACATCGTCGACGTCATCCCCAAGACCCGCATCGAGGTGCTGTGCGACCTCTTCGACGCCGACGACGTGGCCGCGGTGATCGTGTCGGCGGCCCGGACCGGCAAGATCGGAGACGGCAAGGTGTGGATCACCGAGGTCGACCGGGTCATCCGCATCCGCACCGGCGAGGTGGGTGAGGAGGCCCTGTGACTGGCGACATCCGGGAGCGGCGGGCGTCGGTGATCGGCGACCGGAGCTGCCAGGGCCGGGCCCTGTGTGGGGCCCTCTCGGGGGTCACCGACGATTGGCTTCGCGCCGTCTTCGCAGGGGCCACCGCGGGGAGCTCGACTGGGGGGCTGGCGCTCGTGGCCGTCGGAGGCTACGGCCGGGCCGAGCTGGCCCCGGGCAGTGACCTCGACCTGTGGCTGCTGCACGCGGGCAGCCTCGACGCCGCCGCCCTGTCGGCCCTGGCCGAGCGCCTCTGGTACCCGGTGTGGGACGCAGGACTGAAGCTGGGCCACGGCGTGTTCACCCCCCGACAGGCGCTGGCCCTGGCGGCCAAGGAGCTGGACACGGCCACGGCGGCGCTGTCGATGCGTCACCTGGCCGGAGACGAGTCCCTGGCCGGCGACGTTCGGTCCCGGGCCCAGGTCCAGTGGCGCAAGCGCTCGGCGCGCTTCCTCGCCGAGCTGCGAGACCGGGTGGCGGCACGCCACGCCTCGGGCGACGAAGTCGCCTTCTTGCTCGAGCCCGACATCAAAGAGGCCCGCGGTGGCCTACGCGACGTGCACGCCCTGGCTTGGGCCGAGGCCGCCAGGCCCGTCCTCCTCGATGGTGACGCCGCCGCCCTGGTCGAAGCCGAGGACACGCTCCTCGCCGTGCGCGTCGAGCTGCACCGGGCCACGGGAAAGGCCTTCGACGAGCTCCTGCTCGAGCGCCAGGACGAGGTCGCCGCCGCCTTGGGCGACGCCGACGCCGACGCCCTGATGGCCCGCCTGGCGGTGGCCGCCCGGACGGTGGCGTGGACCGGGGACGAGGTCTGGCACCGGCTGTCGTCGTCGCTGGCGGGGCCACTGGGCCGCCTGTCGCGGCGCGACCGTCGACTCGGACCGGGGCTGGTGTTGCGCGACGCTGAGGTGCACGTCGAGGCGGATGCGGAAGTGGAGGGTGACGCCTCGCTGGTGTTGCGGGCGGCGGCGGCAGCGGCCATCGCCGGCGTGCCCATCGACCGGCCGTCCTTGGAGCGCCTGGGGGCCGAGACCCCGGTCCTCGATGGGAGCTGGCCCGACGCCGCCCGCCCGGCCCTGGTCGAGCTGTTGGCCACCGGCCGCCGTGCCATCCCGGTGCTGGAGGCCCTCGACCAGCGGGGCCTGGTGCACCGGGTCTTGCCCGAGTGGGAGCCCAACCGCAGCCGGCCTCAGCGCAACGCCTACCACCGTTTCACCGTCGACCGCCATCTGTGCGAGACGGCGGCCAACGCCGCCGCCCTCACCACGCTGGTGTCCCGTCCCGACCTGTTGTTGGTGGGGGCGTGGTTGCACGATCTGGGCAAGGGCTACCCCGGCGACCACACCGAAGTGGGCATGGAGCTCATGGCCGACGTGGCTCCCCGGATGGGTTTCGCCCCCGGCGATGTGGCCACCCTCGTCGACCTGGTCCGCCACCACCTCCTGCTTCCCGATGTGGCCACCCGCCGCGACCTGGCCGACGACGACGTCATCGAAGGGGTGGCCGCGGCCGTGGGTTCGATCGACACCCTCGAGCTGCTGGCCGCGCTGACCGAGGCCGACTCCCTGGCTACCGGTCCTTCGGCCTGGGGCACGTGGAAGGCCGGCCTGATGGCCGAGCTGGTGGAGCGCGTGGCCCATGTCCTGCGGGGCGGGGCCGTGGCCGACGTGACCGCCGGCGGCTTCCCGGGCCCGGACGTGCGTCGGCTGTTGGCCGAGGGAACCCGGGTCGTGTCCGGCGAGGGAAACCTGCTGACCGTGGTGGCGCCCGACCGACCGGGGCTGTTCTCCCGGGTGGCGGGCACGCTGGCCCTCAAGGCGGTGGCGGTGCGAGGGGCCGACGCCGTCAGCGCCGAGGGGATGGCCGCCTCGCAGTTCGTGGTCGAGGCCGGCCCGGGCGGCTGTGACTGGGAAGAAGTGGCCACTGCCGTGGGCCTGGCCCTCGACGGGCGCCTGGCCCTGGCCGCCCGCCTCGCCCAGCGTTCGTCGGCATCTCGGGCCCAGCCCCAGGGCAGTGCGCTGCTGGCGGCCCCCCGGGTGCGCGTCGACAACCACGCGTCGGCCACCTCCACCGTCGTCGAGGTGCGGGCACCCGATCGGGTGGGGGTCCTGTACCGCATCACCGCCGCCTTGGCCGAGCTCGACCTCGACATCCGCGTGGCCAAGGTGTCCACCCTCGGCAGCGAGGTGGTCGACACCTTCTACGTTCGCACCGCAGGTGGGGACAAGGTGTCGGACCGGGCCCACGTACGGGAGCTGGAGCGGGC
>JAUJLZ010000269.1 GCA_030447125.1 Acidimicrobiales bacterium | reverse complement strand
GAGCCAGGGGATGGGGCCGAGCTGGGCCCACGGGTAGTAGACGGCTCCGAGGAAGACCACCGGTAGCAACACCACGCCGAACAGCCGGGGCACGGTGCGGGGGTCGAAGAAGGTCCCGAAGGCCAGCCCCACGGCGGCGGCGGTGAGACAGGCCAGGGGGGCGAGGGTCACCAGCACCGGCCAGTCCAGGTGGAGCCTCACCGGGGTGGCCGGAACCACCGCGGCCAGGGGGAACACCACCACGGCGGCGAACAGGCTGTGCAGGGCCCCCACGACCACCTTCTCGATGGCCACCAGGGCGACGGGCAACGGAGCCAGCAGGCGGTCGTCGATCTCACGGGAGGGACCGAGCTCCTGCACCAGGGGAAGAGCTACCGACTGGATGCCCTGGAACATCACGGCCAGGGCCACCACCCCGGCCACCAGGATCCCGCCGTAGCCGGCCGGGTCGCCATCGGTGCCGACCTGCTGGCCGATCTTGGGAAACACGTAGGTGAAGACGAACACCATCAGCACGGGGTGCATCAAGGTTCGGGGTAGCACCTCCCGCAGGTTCTTGGTGGCCACCTCCAGATCACGTGCCAGCAGGGCCAAAAAGGCGGCGCGTGACGCCTGACCCCGGGGACGGGGGACGGCGACTGGGGCCGGGGAAGCGCCGGCCGTCGTCACTCCCGCAGCTCCTTGCCGGTGAGGGAGATGAAGACGGTCTCCAGGGTGGTCTCGGTCACCGAGAGATCAGTGAGGGTGAAGCCGCTCCGCTCGGCGGCGCCCACGATCCGGGGCAGGGCCCCCTGGGCCGAGTCGAGACGCAGCTGAACAGCGTCGCTGGTAGGGGTGGCCCCCCACACCCCCTCCACCGCGGCCAGGTGGCAGGCCAGCGTGGCGAGGTCGCCGTCAGCCCGTACCGTCACCGCCACCCCCGCCCCGAGCGAGGCCTTCAGATCCTCGGGCGGGCCCTGGGCCAGGATGCGGCCATGGTCCATGATGGCTACCCGGTCGCAGAGCCGGTCGGCCTCCTCCATGGCGTGGGTGGTGAGCAGAACGGTCTGGCCGGCGCGGTGGAGCTCGTCGATGAGCTCCCAGAGGGCCAGGCGGCTCTGGGGATCGAGGCCGGTGCTGGGCTCGTCGAGGAAGACGACGGCGGGATGGTGGAGCACGGCCCGGGCCAGCATCAGGCGCTGGGCCATGCCGCCCGAGAGGCTGCCGACCGCCGCCCCTGACCGTCCCGCCAGACGGAAGCGCTCCAGGGCCTCGTCGGCGGCGGCCCGGGCAGCCCGGACGCTCATGCCGAAGTAGCGGCCGTGGTGGTACAGGTTGCGTCCCACGGTGAGGCTGCGGTCGAGGGTGTTGGTCTGGGGCACCACGCCGATGAGCTGTCGGGCGAGGGCCGGGTCAGCGGCCACGTCGACGCCGGCGATGCTGGCTCGGCCGCCGCTGGGCTTGACCCGGGTGGTGAGCATGCCCACGGTGGTGGTCTTGCCCGCCCCATTGGGCCCGAGCAGGCCGAAGACCTCGCCCTGCCCGATCGAGAGATCGAGGCGGTCGACAGCACAACGCCCGCCCGGATAGGTCTTGGTCAGGCCCTCGGTGCGGATGACCTCGCTGGGGTCGGCCTGGCTCAGCGCGGACGAGGGCTCACCCGTCGGCCGGGCGGGAGCGGTGGTCACCGGGCCGTGTGCTCGATGTCGACCAGGCTGCGGCCGGTGGTCTCCAGGCCCATGCGGGTCAGCACGGCAACGGCCACCACCGTCGGCGCCGCCACCACCAGACCCACCGCCGTGAAACCGGGGGAGAAGGCCAGGATCCCGGCCGTCAAGGAGGGCGCCAACATCCCGCCGACCTTGCTGCTCCCCGCCGCCAGGCCGCTTCCCGTCCCTCTCAGCGGCGTGGGGTACACCTCGGCCGTGTAGGGCGACAGCATGGAGATGACCCCGCCGCTACTGGTGAGAAGGAGCACCACCAGCACGGTGAGGACAGCCTGGTCGGCGGCGCCGCCACGCCCGAGCGCGGCAAAGCCGACCAGAGTGAGGACGGTGGCGCTGGCGTAGACCAACATGGTCTTCTTGCTGCTCCAGCACCCGTAGAGGTAGGCGACGACCAGGGTGCCGGGGACGGCGATGAGGGCGGAGAGGAACAACAATCTCCCGGAGCTGGCACCGCTGACCCCGCTGTCCTCCAGGATGGTGGGCAGGAAGGTGATGAAGCCCCAGTTGACCATCCCCCAGGCCAGGCCGTAGAGCCCCACGGTGAGGGTCTGGGAGGCGTAGGGGGCACGGAACAACCGGCCGAAGCCACCTTGGCTCGGGACGACAGCATCGCCCAGTTGCTCCAGGCCGTCGCCGTCGCCCTCGCCTTCGAGGACCACTCCGTAGCGGGCCATGACCTGATCGGCCTCGCCCACCCGTCCCCATTCCAGCAGGAACCGGGGTGATTCGGGGACCCACCGGTTGAGCACGATCATGAGGGCCCCAGTGGGCAGTCCCGCCAGCCACAGGACCCGCCATCCGAAGTGAGGCTCGAGCAGGGCAGCCAGGCCGCTGGCCGCCAGGTAACCGCCCACCGCTCCCAGGCCGCCGTGGAGAACCACCAGCCACCCCCGGTTCTTGGCCGGGACCGACTCGGCCATGAGGGCGTAGACGATGGGCAGCATCCCCCCGGCGGAAACGCCCATGAAGAAGCACATCGCCAGGTTGGCTCCGAAGGCGGGCATGGATCCGCAGATGGCCGTTGCCATGAACAGCAACGAGGCGAGCAGGATCGAAGCCCGCCGGCCGATCCGATCGGCCAGGGAGCCCCACACCAGCGAGCCCACCGTCGTGCCGGTGAGGGCGGCGAGGGGCAGGGTGGCCGCCTGGGCGGTGGACAGGCCGTACTCCTCTCGCATCCCCGGCAGCACGAACCCGATGGTGGCGGGCTTCATCACGTCAATGGCCAGACCGATGGCGAGCACGGTGAGAAGGTCCCAGTGAGCCGGCGTCAGGGAGGCGTCGTCCATGGCCCGGAAGCGCAGGCGTGACAGAGCCCTCTCGCCGCTCCAAGATGGGGCCGGGCGGGGCAGCAGTCCGTAGGTGGCCAGGCCGATGCCGACCAAGATGGCGAGCATGCCAGCCACCATGGTCGAGGTCACGGGCATCCCGACGAGGCGGTAGCCC
>JAUJLZ010000268.1 GCA_030447125.1 Acidimicrobiales bacterium | reverse complement strand
CGGTGCACTCGCTCACGTAGCCCTGGGGCGACAGGATGATGGCCTCGTCGTAGCCTCCCTTGAGGGCCTCCACCTTGGCCAGGGAGGAGTTGATGTACATCCCCGTCCCCTTGGCTGCCGGGGGGATGCAGTTGGGGTCGTGGCGCTGGAACGACGAGACCTTGGTGCGCACGCCGTGCTTGATGCCGTCGTCGCCCAGGTAGGCGCCCCAGGGCCACACGGCGATGGAGACGTTGACCGGGCACGGGAGGGGGTTCAGGCCCATCTCCCCGTATCCCAGGTAGACGAGGGGACGGATGTAACAGGCTTCCAGGGCGTTGACCCGCACCGTCTCCTTGGTGGCCTCCACCAGCTCGTCGACGGTGTAAGGGATGTCGATCATGAAGATCTTGGCGCTGTCGAACAGGCGGGTGATGTGGTCGGTGAGGCGGAACACGGCCGGCCCCTGGCTGGTGGCGTAGGCCCGGACGCCCTCGAACACGCCGCTGCCGTAGTGCAAGGTGTGGGTCAACACGTGGATGGTGGCGTCGTCCCACTCGACCAGCCGGCCGTCCATCCAGATCTTGTCGCTCTTGGTGATGGGCATGTCGTCAGACCCTTCCTGCGATGGTGTCGCCGATCTCGGTGGTCGAGCCGGCCAACCCCACGGGGTCGGCCACGGCCTTTTCGATGCGGGCGGCGGCCTCGGCCTCGCCCAGGAACTCCAACATCATGGCCGCGCTGCGCACGGCCGCTACCGGGTTGGCCCGGCCCGTCCCCACGATGTCGGGGGCCGAGCCGTGCACGGGCTCGAAGAGCGACGGTCCGGTGCGGGCCGGGTTGAGGTTGGCCGAGGCAGCCACGCCGATGCCCCCGGCCACGGCGCCGGCCAGGTCGGTGAGGATGTCGCCGAAGAGGTTGTCGGTCACGACCACGTCGAAGCGCTCGGGCGACTCCACCAGGTGGATGCAGGCGGCGTCGACGTGGCAGTAGGCCGTGGTCACGTCGGGGTGGTCGGTCGCCACCTCGTCGACGGTGCGCTGCCAGAGGTCGCCGGCGAAGGTCAACACGTTGGTCTTGTGCACCAGGGTGAGGTGGCGCCGGGCCCGGGTGGCGGCCAGCTCGAAGGCGTAACGCACACAGCGCTCCACCCCCATGCGGGTGTTGACCGAGCCCTGGGTGGCCACCTCGTGCGCCGTCCCCCGGCGCAGGGCGCCACCCTCGCCGGCGTAGACCCCTTCGGTGTTCTCCCGCACCACCACGAGGTCGACCGGCGGGGCCAGCGAGGGCCGGACGTTGACATAGAGGTCGAGGTCGAAGCGCAGGCGCAACAGCAGGCCCCGCTCGAGCACGCCCGGGGCGACGTCGGGACTGCCCACGGCGCCGAGGAGGATGGCATCGAGACCCCGCAGCTCCTCGAGCACGGGGTCGGGCAGGATCTCACCGGTAGCGAGGTAGCGCCGGGCCCCGAGGTCGTAGTCGACGACCTCGAGGGCCACGCCGGTGGCAGCCACCACCTTGAGGGCCTCGGCCACCACTTCGGGTCCGATGCCGTCCCCGGCGATGACACCGACGCGATGCTTCATCGTCGCCCCCTCACCTGCGCAGGCTCATATCGCGGTCTCAACTCTCCCTCAGAACGGAAAGACCGTCCACAGAGGGACGGTCGAAAGGCACACGGCGAGAGGGGCCGCGTGCTACATGATGATTACGGCGGCGGAAAGAGCGGGCATCGTCTGCCAGTGTCGACCATCGCTCCGGGTCTCGTCAACCCACTTTCCGGGCCCTGTCGACGCCGAGCAGACCGGTACCCTCGAAGGATGCCTGAAGTGCAAGAGCTGTCGCGAGCCACCTACGACCGGCTCCAGGCCGAGCTGGAGAACCTCACCGGCGAAGGCCGCATCGACATCGCCCACAAGATCGAGGCCGCCCGGGCCCTGGGCGATCTCTCGGAAAACGGCGACTACCACGCCGCCAAGGAGCAGCAGGGCAAGATGGAGGCGCGCATCCGCCAGATCACCGGCACCCTCCAGGACGCGATCATCGTGGATGCCGCCGGCACCGACGCCGTGGCCGTGGGCACGGTCGTCGAGCTGCGCTTCGAGGGGGACGCCGACACCGAACGCTTCCTCGTCGGCAGCATCGAGGAGCGCCACGACGACCTGGAGGTCCTCTCTCCCGGTTCGCCACTCGGTCGGGCGGTCGTGGGCGCGACGGTCGGCGAGCACCGGACGTACGAGGTGAACGGCAACAAGCTCGGCATCGAGATCATCTCCATCGAGCAGGGCTGAGTCGGGTCCGGCGATCATGGTCGGCGGTCCCCCCCTCCCCCCCGGACGCCACGTCGAGCTGCCCGGCAGGGGCACGACGTTCGTCCGTGAGCTCCAAGGCCCTCCGCGAGCACCCGTACTCCTCCTGCTCCACGGTTGGACGGCGGGGTCCGATCTCACCTGGTTCGCCTGCTTCGAGGAGCTCGGTCGCCACTTCCGGGTGGTGAGCATCGACCACCGGGGCCACGGTCGGGGCATGCGCACCCGCAGCCGCTTCCGCCTGGAGGACTGTGCTGATGACGCCGCCGCCCTGCTCCACGAGCTCGACCTGGTGGAGGGCCCGCCCGTGCTCGCCGTGGGCTACTCCATGGGCGGCTGCATCGCCCAGCTGCTGTGGCGCCGCCACCGGGACCTCCTCGCCGGCTTGGTGCTGTGCTCCACCAGCGCGGTGTTCACCGAGAGCGCGGTGGAGCAGCGCTACTTCGCCGCCCTGGGAGGGCTGGCCCTGGTCTCGCGCTTCACCCCCGGTCCCGTGCGCCGGCGCCTGGCCCGCAAGCTCTTGGGCCGAAGGGTGGCCGACTGCTCTCTGCAGGAGTGGATCCTCGACGAGCTGCACCGCAACGACCCCACCACCGTGCTCGAAGCCGGCCAGGCCCTGGGCCGCTTCGACTCACGCCCCTGGGTGGGCCAGATCGACCTTCCCGCCGCCGTGGTGGTGACCACACGCGACCGCCAGGTGGCGCCCGCCCGCCAGCACGCGCTGGCCGCCGCCATCGGCGGCGCCACCACCCACGAGGTCGACGGGCCTCACGACGCCTGCGTCAGTAGGGCCCGCCTCTTCGTCCCCGCCCTGGTCGCCGCCTGCGACGACGTGTTGGCGCCGGCGTCGAGCACCGCACCAGGCTGACCCAGAC
>JAUJLZ010000267.1 GCA_030447125.1 Acidimicrobiales bacterium | reverse complement strand
CCACCACCGACCAGATGGTGGAATAGGGGCAACGGTCCGGGTCCACCCGCGGTCCCTTGCCGCCACGAGTGGCGCCCGAGGATGTCGCTGCAGCGGTTTGGCGGGGCTGCCGGCGAAGTCCCCGGCCCTATCGGCAAGGAGCATTCGTCGGGGCCTTGACCGATGACGCCGACATCTAGTGCCTGGCGTGATCGAGGCGAGACCGGGGTCCTGGTGACGGCATGGGTGCGCGGTCGGCCACCGGCCGACGTGATGGCGAACGCTTCGCCGTAACAGCGGGACAGGGCCGGACTCCTTCTTGCCGATGGTGCTGCCGGACACTGGCGGTCGCAGCAGAGGTTGCCACTGGTGTCCGTCTCAGACGTGGTACGGCCCCGGACCACGGTCACGGCTTGCCAGCAGCGTGTGGAACCGACGCCGCGAGCAGTGGTGTACGAGCGGGGATCCCGGTGAGCGAACAGGACGACGACCGCTGCGGCGAGCAAGAACACGACGACACCGGTCGTCAACGGTGCCGTCGGGGTCGGAGGGAGGCTGCTGGCGGCTTTTCGGCCGGAGGTTGGGCGACACATCTGCGCCTGGGCTGCAAGGATTGGGCCATGGCTTCTCGTGACGTCGAACGCAACTACTCGGTCGCCCAGTTCGCCGCCAAGCTCCGCCGGTTGGCAGATGCTCTCGAGGCCGACCGGCCGTTCCGCATCCAGGTCGCCGGCGAGCGCATCCGCGTGCCGAAGGGTGCCGCCATCAGCGTCGAGCACGAGCGCGAGGACGACGAAGAAGAGGTCGAGTTCCAGCTCAAGTGGCAGCTCGCCGAGGTGGACGACGAGGACGAGGAGGACGACGGCGAGATCGAGGTCTGACCCGGCTGGCCGGACCGGCATTTTGCAGGCCCTCGGCGAGAGTTGCGAGCCGTCGCCCCGTGCGCCCGCTTCACCTCCCAGCTCGGCCCGGCCATTCCAGGCGTAGCGCGCACCAGCCGAGAAGCAAGGGGGGACGCACCTCGGGGTCCCACTCCACTTCGAGCCCAGACCGGTTCCGAGTCGGAGCAGGGCGCCCTCGTCGAGGCTCTGGCGGATCCTGCCAGCCGAGAAGTCGATGGCCGTCTCGGCGCCTCGCGCAGGTGGCGCGACCGAATGACGTCGTCAGACGGCTTCATACAGCGTGCGCGCCTCGGCGACGACCTCCTCGTGCAACTACCGGCTCAGAACATGCAGCGTCCGCAGATCGACAGACGGTCGACTAAGTCCCCAAACACCGGGTTCCAGCTTGGCGATGCCGAGCAGCCCCGGCGTCCGGCACCGGTCGGTGTTGCGCGGATATGGTACGCCCACAGTTAGCTTCATCAAGCTAGGCTTTCTTCCGTCTCATTCCCTCCCGGGTGCGAGGAGCACGGTGTACCTATCGAAGTGGACCCGTTGGGCTGGCCTCGTGCTCGCAAGTGCCGTGATCGTTGCCGCGGGTCGGCCTGCGACTGGCCAAGAGCTTGACGAAGGCGTGGTCACCGCCGCTGTGCAGGTCACCGACAACCCGGCGCCGGTCCGGGCTCATTCCTCCCCTCGGCTCGCGCGCAACCCCAAGAACGGTGAGCTGGTCATCGTCGAGGCCAACGTACGAGGGGAACTGAGCTGCAAGATCCACATCTCGGTCGACGACGGCCGGAGCTGGTTCCCCGGTGGCGACCTCATGACCGAGGCCGATCCGGTCTGCGCCCCCGGTGCCGAGTACGGTCCCCTCGCCTCGCCGGCCTTCGGCTCTGACGGCGTGTTGTACATCGCCTACGTGGCCGGACCAGCCCTGGGCCAAGGCCGGGACAACACACCACGGAGCCTATTCCTGGCCCGCTCAACCGACAGCGGACGGACCGTCACCACGACCAGGGTGTTCGACGCTCCTGACGACAACCCCGACAGAGGCCTGAACAAGGGGCCCACGGTGGCCGTGGACCCGAGTGACTCCGACCGGGTCTACGTTGGCTGGCGCCAAGGCGTGTTCCGCAATGCCGAGGAAAAGCTCAAGAGCGTCATCGCTACGACCAGCGACGGGGGCCGGTCGTTCGGGGCGCCGGTGGACCTCACCGACGACCGGGGAGGCGACTATCCCGTTGTCACCGTCGATGGGCAGGGAGTCGTCCACGCCGCCTACTGGACCCGCCAGTTCCCGCCGGGGGACAACCCGAACGGCCAAGACGGTCCCGTGCGGCCCATCCAGTACGTCCGCTCCACCGACCAGGGCGAGACCTTCTCACCGGGTAGGGACATCGACCCCGGCAACCAAGAGGCGCCCCGCCCCGGAGTGCTCGTCGCTGATCCCAACTCCCAGGCCATCTACCTCGCTTGGCACGCCAACGAGGAGCCGATGAACTCGGGAGAGGACTTCAACGGTGACTTCGAGATCTTTCTCCGCGCGTCGTTGGACGGGGGCGAGAACTGGGGAGAGCGAACGGTGCTCAACGATGACAAAGGGGCCGTGGCACCCGCCGGCCAGTTCCATCCCAACGTCTCGATCGCCCCCAACGGTCGCGTCGACGTTGCCTGGTATGACGGGCGCCTCAGTCCAGCGCCGCCGCCTCCGCCCGGCGAAGACGAAACCGGCTTCCAGGATGTGTACTACACCTCCTCCACCGATCAGGGCGCGACGTTCCGACCCAACATCCGCATCAGTGACCGCAGCATCGATCGTTCCATCGGCGTCTACTCCAACAACATCGACAGCAAGACCAACGTGGGCATCGCCTCCACGAACGACGAGGTGCACTTCGCCTGGCAGGACTCCCGCAATGCCGACAGGGAGCTCCAGCCCGAAGACGTGTACGCGGCCACTCTGATGCTGAATGGCGCCACCGAGGCGTCCATCTCCTCGGGGAACGCCAGATGGGTGGTTCTCGGCGCTGTGCTACTGCTCGGTCTGGGGCTGGGAACAGCGGCAGCCTGGCTCCTGAGCAAACGTTCCCGAGGCCGTGACGGTAGGCCGGCCGGCGTCACCCGGAGCGCCAACGCCGAGATCTGAGGAGTGCGGCTCTCCTAGACCTGCATCGCGTTCTTCGGCCCCCCAGGCGTGGGCGGCTCACCGCGGGGGTAGGTGGGCGGTACCGACCAGGGAGGTCACGCCATGTCCGACGCCACCGATGCCGCCAGCCGTCCCGACGACGTGATCGCCGCCGTCCAGGCCGACCACGCCGAGATCAAGGAG
>JAUJLZ010000266.1 GCA_030447125.1 Acidimicrobiales bacterium | reverse complement strand
CCATCACCAAGGACACCACGCTCACCGCTGACGTCGGCCCCTGTCAGGGTGACGGCATCATCATCGGCGCCGACAACATCAGGTTGAACCTGAACGGGCGCCGGGTGTTGGGCAACACCGACCAAGGGGCGAGCGGGGAGTTCGCCGGCATCCGCCTGGCGGGAAGGACTGGCGTCACCGTCACCGGCCATCCCGGCAAGAGCGGGAAGACGGGCACGGTCAGCGGGTTCGAAGCCGGCGTGGTGATCGACGGCGGCTCCGCCAACACCGTGGAGAACCTGACCGCCCGAGACAACATCGGCCGCGACGACCCGTTCAACGCCGACCTTGGCGACGGGATCGTCATCTTCGACTCCCCCTCCAACCGGATCCTCAACAACGTCGTGGTCCACAACGGGATCTTCGACGGCATCGGGGTACTGGGCTCGGCCTCAAACAACACAATCATCCAAGGCAACACCGTGGAGGACACCGTCGGGCCCCGGCCAATACCCACGGAGGAGCTCGGAGGGCCAGCGGGTCAAGGCATCATCGTCAACGGCGCCGATGGCATGAACCCAGCAACGGTCACGGGCACCAAGACCGAGGGCAACGTTGTCCGGAGAAACGCCTCTGGAGGCATAGTCAACATCAACAACACCAACGCCACGGTCGTGGGCAATGTGGTGGAGGGCAACGGGCTCACCAATCTCGCGGGCAACGGGATCGGCGTTCAAGCCGGCTTCGGTTTCCGCCAGGGGAGGGCCACTCGGGTCCTCGTGCAAGGCAACGAGGTGCACGGCAACGGCCAGGACGGCATCCAGGTCCGAGATGGCGCCTCCGAGAACCGCATCATCGACAACAACGCCGCCGACAACAACGCCCTCGGCCGCCCGTTCCCGAAGGGAGTTGATCTGCGCGACGCGAACCGAGATCGGACCACCTTCGAGTTCGACTGCGACGCCAACGTCTGGCAAGGCAACACCTGGGGCAGCGCGTTCTACTTCCCCGACTGCGTCAGCGCCGGCGGAAGCGGTCCTCCACCCCCGCCACCCCAGCCCGAGGGCCCGTTCAGTGACCCGACGTGCCGCGACGGTATCGACAACGACCGGGATGGATTCGCAGACACCTTGGATAGCGACTGCGCCAGCGAAGAGGGTTCGCGGGCCTGCTCGGACGGTCTCGATAACGATCGTGATGGCCTCACCGACGGGGAGGATCCAGATTGTCAGGCGGAGGACTCGCCCGACGACTTGGACCCTGGGTTGGACCCGTTGGGCCCTGGGGCGCCGTAGGAGCGAGCCTCTAACCAGCCCCACCTCGCTCAGTGCTCAGGCGAGGTGGGGTACGAGGCCCCGCTGCTTTCGGGTGGCGGGGCTTTGTGTTTCCGCTCCATCCCGGCCTGCCCTAGGCGACCGCAGCAGGCGGCCACCACGGCGATCCCCGTACGAGGCCCATAAGGAGGGGGGCCCGGGAACGGTGGTTACCGGAAGGGCGCGGTCTCTGGCACTACGAGGCCGGCTCGGACTTGGCGTCACGGCAAGGTCGAGCGGCGCCGGTGTAGCTCGCGGCGGTGGCGAGCACCTGGGCGACGTAGGTGGGGGAGGGGGCATGGCGGGCTGGCCGAAAGGGATGCGGACAGGTGGTCGAGCTGCTGCTCGACTCGAGCAGCGCATGAGCTGACCGAGGCGGCCCTCGCCCAGCGCCGGGACACCAGCCCCGAGCGCTTCGCCATGCGGGTAGACCGCGTGGCGCACGCCAAGCGCCCCGACGCCGGAGCGCACCTACACCGGCGCCTGGTCGAGGTCGCCGAGCGGCCTCGCATCGGCGAAGTCGGCGCCACCCCCGTCGCCGAGCTGGGCGGCTTCGCCCTCGAAGCTGGCAGCGACGGGCGGGACCGCTCCGCCCCTGGCGTCCTCCTCGCCTTCCCCGGCATCCCGGTCGAGGACCTGCGCTTCAGTCGAGAGGAGCTGGCCGGCGTCGACCCCGCCGGCCTGGTGGCCCGCCTGGAGCACCGCCTGCGGGGCTTGGAGGACACCCTCGCCACTGCTCGCCAGGACCTGGAGCGCACCACCAGCGAGGCGGCAGCGGCCCGGGCCCGCCTCGGTGCGCCGTTCCCCCAAGAGGAGCGCCTGGCCGCCCTACGCCGGCGCCAAGCCGAGATCGAACAGGCGCTGACCCCGGCCGACCCGGAACCGGCCCCGGCCGAGACACCACCGGCACCGGGCGTGGTCTCCAGGGCGTACCCGAAGGGGCCGACGGTCTCGGCCGCCAGCAAGCTGTCCGGCGACCGCAACCGCTCGCCCGAACCGACTCCGGCAGTGCTGGACCGACACCGCTGATGGCGCCCGGCCGCCGCTTACGACATAGCCCGGTTCTCGTCCGCCCCGCACGCTTTCGCGCACTCGGTCTCCTCGGCCGGAGGTAGAGCGCCCCCGCGTCTTGTCGAACGAGGGTGCGACAGCCGGTGCGACACAGGTGCACCACTTGCCCGGCGGCGGAGCCGGCCCGGCCACGGTCGTAGATGCCCTTCACATCTACTGTAATCCTCTCCCTGTTGCAAATAGCCTTCGGACGGAGCCTCTTCAGGACGACGGGGGACCGAAGAAGAGAGACGAGGTAGCTCGTGAGAAGACTTCGCCGCAGCATCGGCATCGGTGCTGCCTTGACCTTGCTTCTGCTCGGCGCTCCGGTTGACGGCGCCGCAGCGGCTCCGAAGGACCGGCCGCCCAACCAACAAGGGGGCGAGCGCCGAGCCGCAGCGGCTCCCGAGGACCCACCCGCCAGCCAACAAGGTGGCCAGGGCGACGAGGAACGAGCCGATGAAGCTCAACAACGACCAAGGAAGAAGGCCGTTGAGCCGAAAGGCAACCTCGCTTCCCCAGCGGCGATGAGGGCGGGGCGACTGAGCTGTGGCGACGTGATCACCAAGAACACGACGCTGGTGGCCGACATCGGTCCCTGCTCCGCTGACGGCATCATCATCGGGGCTGACAACATCAGGCTCAACTTGAATGGTCACACGATCTCGGGCACCCCAGGGCCGGGGGACGGAAACGCCGCCGGCATCCGGGTCGCGTTCAGAACCGGAGTGACCATCACCGGCCACCCAGGGAACAGCGGGAAGACCGGCACGGTCATCGGCTTCGACGGTGGTGTCTTCATCAACGGGGGCTCGGGGAACACGATCGAGAACCTGGTGCTCAGAGACA
>JAUJLZ010000265.1 GCA_030447125.1 Acidimicrobiales bacterium | reverse complement strand
CTCCTACCCCCAGACCCCTAGGCTGGATCTGCAGGTCGTCCCCACCCCCCACCCAGGACCAGCCCGTGGAACTCGTCATCCTCTTGCTGCTCGTCGCCGCCGGCGTGGCCGCCGTCGTGGTCTACCGCAAGCGCAAGGCCGAAGAGGCCCAGCGCCAGCAGGCGGCCCCGCCTCAGGACCCCTTCGCCCAGAGCCACGGCAACGAGGACCTCCTGTTCGGGCTGAAGGTCAGCGACGTGATCGGCTACCACGCCCGGGACTGGGTGGTGCGGGGCACGCTGCGCTTCAACGACGGGGGCTACACCTGGGCCGAGCACCTCATCAGCGACGCCCGGGACCAGCACTGGCTGTCGGTGGAGGACGACGAGGGCATCAGCGTCGCCATCTGGCAGCGGGTGCCTCCCAACGAGGTCGATGGCGAGGCCGGCGACCCCACCGTCACCCACGCCCAGGTCAGCTACCAGCTCCACGAGGACGGCCAGGCCAGCTTCACCTCCGAGGGCACGACGGGCGCAGCCCCCTCGGGCACATCCCGCTATGTCGACTACCGCGGCCCGGGCGACGAACGGCTGAGCTTCGAGCGCTTCGGCGAGCAGTGGGAGGTGTCGGTGGGCCACACCGTGCTCCCCCGTGTCCTCGACGTCTTTCCCCGCTCCGGATGATCACCGGCATCCGGACCGCGGCCATCGTGGCGCTGCCGGTGGCCTACCGGGACACTCGTGCCGACGACCTCGGCCTTTTCCTCGATCTCCCCCGCCAGGAAGCGCTGTTGGCCCGCCACATCGACGTCGACGGCTGGCACATCGAGTTGCGCATCCTGGGTGCGTCCCACCAGGTGCTGGCCACCCGCGACGGAGCCCTGATCTGCTCCGAGACCGTGGCCTGCCGTGGGGACGACCACGCCAGCGACGCTTCCCTGCCGAGCCAACACCACCAGCACGCAGAGCTGGCCGACCATGCCTTTGCCTCCCGGATCGAGCGTCTGGAGCCAGCTGCCTTCCGTCGCCGGGTCGACGACCTGCTGGCCACCCTTCCCGCCGGCGCCTCCGCCCTGTGCGGCCGCTTCCCGGGCGACGAGCGGGCCACCACCGGGTTGCGGGTGGAGGCGACGCGAGCCGAAGAACTGCGCTGGTCCGGATGGCACAGCTACCCGGGGACCGGTGAGGTGGTGACCACGTCCTCTCGCCTCGCGCTCCACCGGGCGGTGGACCCGCTTGGGGCCGGACGGCGCCGGTGACGGCGAGCCGGCGGACCCGCGTCCTGGCCCTCGCCCTCGCCGTGACCCTGCTGGCCACCGCCTGCGGCTCTCGTGGGCCCTCCCAGGAGGAGGTGCGGGCCTTCCTTGACGCCACGTACGAAGCCGACCCCAACCGAGCCAACACCTGGCTCTCGCCCGAGGCCGTCAAGCCCACGGCCGACACGATCGCCGCCCGCATCAACCCGCGCGATCGCATCGACGAACAGGGGTCGGAGTTCATGCGCAATGGCGACTACATCGTGGCCGTGTTCCCCGAACCTCAGGGCTCGCGCATCGAGTTCGACGACTACGAGACGGTGCGCAACCGCTACCTTCCCATCATCGGGGGCTTTTGGGGGCGCTCCCCCATCTCCTATGGGCCACTCGGTGGGCGGGGCACGGGAGGCGGGATCGGTGGGGGCGGCTTCCGCGGTGGCGGTGTCGGTGCCGGCAAGTAAGAGCTCCAAGCACAGCTCACCAAGCCGGCCGTGGTGCCGGAGGAGAGGAACGTCATGAACATCACGGGCACCATCGTCCTCGGCATCGTGCAGGACGATGCCGCGCGACGGCTCCCCTACCTGGGCGAGCTTCTCGCCGGGCTCGGCCAGGCCGTGGTCTGGGGCGCCATGGCCATCGTGCTGCTCGCCGTGGGCTATGTGGTCATCGACCGGCTGACCCCGGGCGAGCTCGGCCAACTGATCTGCGTCGATCGCAACACCAACGCCGCGGTGGTGCTGGCCTCGGGCCTGCTGGCTATCGGCGCCGTCATCACCACGTCGATCCTCACCTCCCTCGACGGCTTCCTCCCCGGTCTGGTGAGCGCCTTCGCCTACGGGATCGTGGGCATCGCCCTGCTGGCCGTCTCGTTCCTCGTCGCCGACCGCCTGACGCCGGGCGACCTGGGCGCGATCGTCACCCACGCCAGCCCCTCTCCGGCGGCATGGGTGGTGGCCGCCAACCACCTCGCCCTGGGGGCCATCCTCGCCGCCGCCATCTCCTGACCGTCATCTCCCGGACCCCTCCACAGGCGAGCGCCACACCATGACGACCACCGTCGAGCGTCGCGCCGAGCCCGGACACGGGCCCGGTCACGAGTCCCAGGAGCCGACCACCGCCAGCGTCGCCTCCCCGGTTCGAGCCCGACGCCTCGTGCTCCTGGCCGTGTTCGTCTGCGCCGCCTGCGGGCTGGTCTACGAGCTGGCCCTCATCACCCTCGGCTCGTACCTGACCGGCGGCTCGATCACCCAGACCTCCCTGGTCATCGGCTTCGTGATGGCCGCCATGGGCCTCGGCGCCCTGGCCGTCAAGCCCCTGTTGCGTTGGCCGGTGGCCGCCTTCGCCGCCGTCGAGATCAGCCTCGGTCTCTTCGGCGCGCTGTCGGTGCCGCTGTTGTACGCCGCCTTCGCCTGGCTGAACCTCTACACCCCGGTGATGCTCGTCGCCGCCACGTTGATCGGCGGGCTCATCGGCGCCGAGGTCCCCCTGCTGATGGCCCTGGTGCAGCGGGTCCGGCGCCAGGAGGCGGCCGGCGCCGTGGCCGACCTGTCGGCCGTCGACTACGGCGGTGCCCTGGTCGGGGGCCTGGCCTTTCCCTTCGTCCTGCTCCCGGTCTTCGGCCTCCTCCAAGGGGCACTGGTGGTGGGGGCCCTCAACGTGGCCGCGGCCGGGCTCCTCGCCGGTTGGCTGTTCCGACGCTCCCTGGCGCGCCCCGCCCGCGTCGCCGTGGCCGCCACCACCGTGGCCGGGCTGATCCTGCTGGCCGGAGCTGCCGCCCTGAGCGGGGCGTTCGAGGTCACCGCCCGCCAACGCCTCTACCGCTACCCCATCGTGCACGCCGAGCGCAGCCCCTACCAGGAGATCGTGCTCACCTCCGCCCCGGTCGACGGTTGGCGCGACCGCGACCTACGGCTCTACCTCGACGGCGACCTGCAGTTCTCCAGCCTCGACGAGCACCGCTACC
>JAUJLZ010000039.1 GCA_030447125.1 Acidimicrobiales bacterium | reverse complement strand
GGTGGGACGGGCGATCCCCGTCCGGCGGGTTCGATTCCCGTCCACCTCCGCCACTGATCTAGCGTGGCCGGCCGTGAGCGACCCCGAGGTGACGACCGAATCGTCCGTGGGCGACCGCAGCGGTCGCCCTGACCGGGCCGCCACCCGCCAGGCCATCATCGTGGTCCTGGTCATCACTGCCATCGCCACCCTCATCATCATCGAGTTCGCCTTCACCACGGCCAACGACGTCTCCAGCATCAACGGTCGCACGGCCACCAGCTCGCAGTACATCAACGGCTCCTAGCCCGACGGGGCGAAGGCCCCGAGGAACTCCCCGGGGTTCGGCCGGCGCTGTCGTTAGCCTCGCCCGGGTGCCCAGTCGCCATCAGGTCCGCGACCTGTGCCACCGGCTCGCCCAGTTGCTCCTCGGCTTGGTCGCGGCCGGGGTGGGCATCGCCCTGGTCGTGCGCAGCGACCTCGGCCTAGGTCCGTGGGACGTCCTGCACCAGGGCATCGCCGAGCGCACGGGCGTCCCCATGGGCATGGTCGTCATCGCCGTGGGCGTGGTCGTGCTGGCGTTGTGGTTGCCCCTGCGCCAGCGCTTGGGGGTGGGCACCGTCATCAACGTCCTCGTGGTGGGCACGGTGCTCGACCTCAGCCTGGCCGTGCTTCCCGACGCCCACGGCCTGGTCCTGCGAAGCGCGCTGCTGGTGGCCGGCGTGGTCGCCGTCGGCCTCGGGTCGGGACTCTACCTCGGCACCGGCCTCGGTCCCGGACCGCGTGACGGGGTGATGACCAGCCTGGCCACCCGAGGTCCGTCGATCCGCCTGGTGCGCACCGGGATCGAGTTGAGCGCCCTGGCGCTCGGCTGGATGCTGGGTGGCACGGTCGGGATCGGCACGGTGGTCTTCGCCCTGGCCATCGGCCCCCTGGTGCAGCTCTTCCTCGGCCGCTTCACCATGGCCCCGGGACCCGTGCCCATCCCGGCCTCGACGACGCCGGGTCAGTAACGGTAGGTGTCGGGCTTGTAGGGGCCGTCCTTGGGGATGCCGAGGTAGGCGGACTGGTCATCGGTCAGCTCGCTGAGGCGAACCCCGAGGTGGTCGAGATGCAGGCGGGCAACCTGCTCGTCGAGGGCCTTGGACAGGACGTAGACCCGGTTCTCGTAGCCGTCAGCTTCGGCGTGCAGCTCCATCTGGGCCATCACCTGGTTGGTGAAGCTGGCCGACATCACGAAGCTGGGGTGGCCCGTGGCGCAGCCCAGGTTGAGCAGGCGGCCCTCGGCCAGGACGATCACGGCGTGGCCGTCGGGGAAGACCCACTCGTCGACCTGGGGCTTGATGGTGACCCGCTCGATCCCGGGCGTGGCCTCCAGGCCAGCCATGTCGATCTCGTTGTCGAAGTGTCCGATGTTGCCCACGATGGCCTGGTGCTTCATGCGGGCCATGTGCTCGGCGGTGATGATGTCGCGGTTGCCGGTGGCGGTGACGAAGATGTCGGCCCGCTCCACCACGTCGTCGAGCGTGACCACCTCCAGGCCCGACATGGCCGCCTGCAGGGCGCAGATAGGGTCGATCTCGGTGACCACCACCCGGGCTCCCTGGCCCCGCAGCGACTGGACGCAGCCCTTGCCCACGTCGCCGTAGCCGCAGACCACGGCCAGCTTCCCACCGATCATGACGTCGGTGGCCCGGGCGATGCCGTCGATGAGCGAGTGCCGGCAGCCGTAGAGGTTGTCGAACTTCGACTTGGTGACCGAGTCGTTCACGTTGATGGCGGGAAAGAGCAGGGTGCCCGCCTCCTGCATCTGGTACAGGCGGTGGACACCGGTGGTGGTCTCTTCCGAAACGCCCCGGATGCCTCCGGCGACGGCGGTCCAACGGGCGGAGTCCTCACCCAGCGAGCGCTGGAGCACCCGGCGGACCACGGCTTCTTCGGTCGAAGCAGCGAGCTCGGGATCGGGTGCCTCACCGGCCTTCTCCACGGCGACGCCTTGGTGGACCAACAGGGTGGCGTCGCCGCCGTCGTCGAGCAGCAGGTTGGGACCGCCGCCGTCGGGCCAGGCCAGGGCAGCCTCGGTGCACCACCAGTACTCCTCCAGGGTCTCGCCCTTCCAGGCGAAGACGGGCACGCCCCGGGGATCGTCGACCCGGCCCCCGGGGCCGACGGCCACCGCCGCGGCAGCGTGGTCCTGGGTGGAGAAGATGTTGCACGAGGCCCAACGCACGGCTGCGCCCAGGATGACGAGGGTCTCGATGAGCACCGCCGTCTGCACGGTCATGTGCAACGACCCGGTGATGCGGGCCCCGGACAGGGGCCGAGCGGGACCGTGCTCGGCCCGAAGCGCCATGAGTCCGGGCATCTCGTGCTCGGCGAGAGAGATCTCCTTGCGGCCGAAGTCGGCCAGGCCGAGGTCAGCCACCTTGAAGTCGGCGTGCACGGAGGGGGAAGAGGCGGGCGGCGTCATCGCCCCAGTGTGCCCGACTCGTTCCTCCCTGGCGTAACGGGAAAGGGGCAGGGAGGCGAGAGGGCGGGCACTCAGACGGGAGCGCCGGCGGCGATGGTCGCCTTGATGTGGTCGAGTACGGGGACGGGGCCCGGGTCGAGGCCCTCCCGGGCGGCGAGGTGCAGCGAGACGAAGTCGCCCACCAGGACGAGGTCGAGGAGCTGGGCCAACTGTCCCTCACCCTCGGCCCGCACCTCCTCCACCGAGCTCACCACCTCCTCGACCAGGGCGTCGACGACGTCGAAGCGGCGGGTCACCTGGGGGTGTTCGAAGTCGTGGCGCAGGTTGACGACGGTGAAGATCTGGCGGGTGAGGTCACCGTGTTGGCCCCACCCGGCGACCTCGTTGTGGCACAGCTCGGGCTGGCAGTGACAGAAGGCGGCCACCTTGGCGTTCTCGTTCACCTGGTTCTTCCAGCGTTGGGCGGCGGTGGCGCCGATGAGGCCCCCGCCGTAGAAGATGGGCAAGGTCCGACCGATGCGGGTGGCCAGCGCCCGGCCCAGCAGCCCGTCGCCCACCAACAGGTCGCGCCGGCGACGCAGTTGCTCGACGGCGAAGTCGATCCACTGCTGGGCGCCGGGGAACAGGCCGATCTCCTCCAGCACCACCAGGGCGGGGATGGCCAGGGCACCGAGGCCCGATCGGGGCTGGACCAGGCCCTCGGGCACACCGACCACGGGAACGCCCCAGCTCGAGGCCAGGCGCCCCAGCTCGCCCCCCTTGGTCACCACCACCATGCGGGCACCCTCCACCGCTGCGGCCGAGGCGGCCTCGACGGTCTCCTCGGTGTTGCCCGAGAAGGACACGGCGAAGACGAGCGAGGTCTCTCCCACGAACGCCGGCAGCTCGTAGCCCTTGGAGACCACCACGGGCACGGGCAGGAACGGCCCGGCGGTGGCGGCCAGGACATCGCCGGCCATGCCGCTGCCGCCCATGCCCAGCACGACCACGTTCTCGATCCGGTGGCGTTCGGGCAGGCCCTCGAGGCCCCTCGCCGCCACCGCCGCGTCGAAGACCTGCTCGGGAAGGCCGGCGGCGGAGTCGAACATGCGCTGGCTGTCGATGACCGGCTGTCCCGCTCCGCCGTTCGCCGTCAGGTCGTTGTCGGTCGGGTCGCTCACTGTTGGAAGGTGGGGCTGATGGGCTCGGCCTCGACCCGTCCCATGATGCGTTCGTGCTCCTCGTCGTCGACGGCGGTGGCTTCGTCGATGAGCATGATGGGGATGTCGTCGCGCACGTCGTAGCGACGACGCAGTCGGGGGTTGTAGAGCAGCCCCTCGTCGTCGAGGTAGTACAGGGGGCCCTTGTCGTCGGGGCAGGCCAGGATCTCCAGCAGCTGCGGGTCGAGCGCCACGGGCTATCCCTCTCGTATCAGGGCGAGCACCTCGGAGGTGTGGGCGTCGCACTCGTCGCTGGTGGGCGCCTCCAGGTTGAGGCGAAGGAGCGGTTCGGTGTTGGACGCACGCAGGTTGAACCACCAGTCGCCGACACCGACGGTGAGGCCGTCGAGGCGGTCCTGGTCGGCGCCCTCGTAGGCCGCCGCCACCCGCTCGATGGCGGCCTCGGGGTCGTCGACCCGGGAGTTGATCTCCCCGGAGTCGGCGTAGCGGTCGAGGGGCGCCACCAGCTCGGAGAGGGGGACCCCGGCCACGGAGAGCTGCTCGAGGATGACCAGGGAGGCCACCAGGCCCGAGTCGGCCCGGTAGTTCTCCCGGAAGTAGTAGTGGCCCGAGTGCTCGCCGCCGAAGACGGCGCCGGTCTCGGCCATGGTGGTCTTGATGAAGCTGTGGCCCACCCGGGTGCGCAAGGGAACGCCACCGTGCTCGCTGATGACCTCGGGCACCGCCTTGGAGCAGATGAGGTTGTGGAGGATGGTCGCACCGGGGTGCTTGGCCAGCATGCCGGTGGCCACCAGGGCGGTGGTGAGCGAGCCGGAGAGGGGCTGGGCGCGTTCGTCGATGAGGAACACCCGGTCGGCGTCGCCGTCGAAGGCCAGTCCGACGTCGGCGCCCCGGTCGAGCACGGCGGCCTGCAGGTCGCGCAGGTTCTCCCGCTGGATGGGGTCGGCCGGGTGGTTGGGGAAGGTGCCGTCGAGCTCGGGGTAGAGGTAGTCGACCTCGAAGGGCAGACCCTCGAACACCGCCGGGGCCACCAGCCCTCCCATGCCGTTGGCCGTGTCGGCCACGATGCGTAGCGGCCTCAGCAGGGAAGCGTCGACGAAGGACCGCACGTGGTCGCCGTAGAGGCCGAGCAGGTCGTGGCGGGACACCTCACCGTGGGATGCGTCGACGTCGGCCGTGCCCTCCTTGGCCCACTCCTTGATCTGGGCCAGGCCGGTGTCCTGGCCGACCGGCTTGGCCCCGGCCAGGCACAGCTTGATGCCGTTGTACTCGGCCGGGTTGTGGGAGGCGGTGAACACGGCGGCGGGGGCGTCGAGGTGGCCGGCGGCGAAGTAGACCAGGTCGGTGGAAGCCATCCCCAAGTCGACCACGTCGACGCCCTGGCCGGTAGCGCCTGCGGCGAAGGCCTGCGAGAGCTCCACGCCCGAGGGACGCATGTCGCGGGCCACGAGCAGGCGGGGGCAACCGGCGAAGCGGGCGAAGGCGGCGCCGATGCGCCGGCACACCTCGGCGTCGAGCTGCTCGGGCACCGTTCCCCGGATGTCGTAGGCCTTGAAGATGCCGTCGAGGGCGTCCAGGGGGGCCATCACCGCCTCACCCTAGCGTCGACGTCGTAGACGCCCCGGCCCGACCAGCGCCGGAGTCGGAAGAGGTCGCGCACCATGGCCAGGGCGTCGGCGCCCACCCGCACGGTGGATCCATGGGACGACACGAGGGTGACCGGTATCTCGGTGAGGGACAGGCGGTAGCGCTCCACCAGGTGGAAGACCTCGACGTCGAAGGCGAACCCGTCGAGACGGGTGTGGGAGAACACCAGACGGGCCATGTCGGAGCGGAAGGCCTTGCAGCCGCACTGGGTGTCCCGGTAGCGCCCGAGGAGCACCACGGCGGTGACGAGGTTGAACAGGCGCCCGCTGACCTCGCGCACCAGGCCAGGACGGGCGACGTCGATCGAATCCCGGTGGCGGCGGCTGCCCACCACCACATCCCACCCCTCCTCCACGCCGGCCAACAGGGCCAGTACCTGCTCGGGCGGATAGGCCAGATCGGCGTCGACAAAGGCGACCGTGCGTCCCGTTGCCGCCAGCATCCCCGCCCGCACTGCGGCCCCCTTGCCCCGGTTCACGTCGAGCGACAACACCCGGGCGCCGGCGGCGGCAGCTTCGGCCGCGGTGGCGTCGCCGGATCCGTCGTCGACCACCAGGATCTCGATCCCGCCGTTGTCGGCCACGTCGGCCAACACCTCCGCCAGGCGGGCCACCGAGGTGGCGATGCGACCCTCCTCCCGGTAGGCAGGGACCACCACGCTCAGGCGCACCTCACCGGGCGGGTCACTTCGGGACGTCCGCACGCGCAGCTCCCGGCGGGTGGGGGCCACCAGGACCACCCGGTAGGCGGCCAGGCGCAGACCGCCGGCCAGGACCAGGGCCAGGGCCTTGGCGCCGAACAGGGCGCCCAGGGTCGCGCCGCCGGCACCGTCCTCGACCCCGCCGCCGGCGACGAGGGTGACCACGGCCACGTCGAGGCTGCCGGTGACCAGGGCTGCGGTCACAAAGGCCACCGGCCGGTCGACCCAGCGTACGAAGGGGTCACCGGCGCCGGCGACGGCCCGGTGCAGGACCCACGAGGCGAGCGAGGCGAGGGCGACGGCGAGGGCGTCGGCGAGGACCACCGCCAGGCCGCCCACGCCCACCGCCACCACCAGGATGACGAGGTCGACGGCGGTGACGACGGCACTGACCACGGCGAAGCGCCGCAGCGGCCCGACCGACGTCACCGTTCGGGCTCGGCCCCCCCCTCCGAGCGCCTGGCAGACATGGCGTGGGCCGGAGCAGGTCTGTCCTGGTTCTCGTCCAGGTCGTCGTCCTCCAGGTCCTCGTCGTCCAAGTCGTCGTCAGCCAAGTCGTCGTCAGCCAAGTCGTCGTCCACGTCGTCGAGGTCGTCGAGGATCAGGGCCGGGGCCGAGCCGTCGAGGGTGATGGTGCGGCGACGGGACGGGAGGTCGATCGGGCCCCGCAGGCAGAGCACGGCGAGCCCGGCCACCCCGAGGATGGTCAGGGCCCAGGCCAGCCAGTCGACCGGCGTGGTGCCGTAGGTCAGCTCAACCTGGGTGGCGGTGGGCACGACCACCATGAGGTTGGGCGCCACCCGCCACGGTCCGTCGGCCCCGCGTGCCTGCCAGTTGGGGAAGTAGGAGGTCTTGACGAGCACGGGGGTCCCCGGACGGTCGACCGAAAAGGAGATGGAATCGTTGTCGGTCTCGATCTGGGTGACCTCGCTCGGCGCCACCGGGGTGGGCTCGACGTCGGCGCCAGCCAGGGCTCGCTCCCACGACGGGGGCCCGGCCGCAGCCAGGAAGACATCCTGGGCCGAGGGGTCCATGTACCAGTCGACGGCGACGTCGAGCCACCCCTCGCCGCCCTTGGGCACCCCCTCCAGCACGACAGGTTCGGACTCGAGGGGCACCACCACCTCCGAGTCGGTCACCTCGTAGATGCGCCAGCCCTCGACGGAGGCCACCAGGGAGAGGTCGGCCTCGGCCTCGGCCTGCTCGATCGCCGTGGGCGAAAAGGCCATGTAGTACCGGACACCGAGGAGCTGGAGGTGGTCTACCCCGCGGTTCACGTCGAGTGGGCCGTAGGGGAGGTCACGCTGGGCCTGCGAGGGCCCGGCCGAGAGCTCGGACTGGTTGATGAAGTGGTAGGGCGTGGTGGCTGAGGCCTCGAAGAACAGACCCTCCATCGACCCGATGCAGCCGTCGGTGAAATAGGGCAGGAGCATGAGCGCCATCGGGGTGCCGAAGCGGTCGAGCTCGGAGTCGTACTCCCACATGGCCCGCCCGCAGCCGCCGTTCTGGCCGAGGTCCTCCATGGTCTCGACCACGGCCTGGAACTCGGGGTAGGCGTCCTTGCGTTCGTAGCCGCTGTAGTTCCAGCGGGCCCAGGCGGGGATGAAGCTGCTGTCGGCGGTGCTGAGGCCCAGCCAGGAATAGGTCTCGCCGTCGGGCGAGGTCGATCCGAACGGCAACGTGCGCAAGGGCAGACCGACAGACACCAGCACCACCAGGCCAGCCAGCACCGGGGCGACCACCAGCACCCGGCGGTCCGGCGTGTCGGTGCGCCGGTTGGCCAGCACGGCGGCCGAGGAGACGAACTCGGCCACGGCGATGGCGGCCAACAGGTAGAGGCACAGGTACCAAAAGGGCAGGAGTCGGGCGTTCCAGAGCCGACCCTGGGGGGCGAGGACGAAGGCCGCGGCGGAGATCACGGCCAGCAGACCGAGGTACATGCCCAGGCGGCGACGGAAGATGATCGACGTTCCCACCCCGACGGCGGCCAGCAGGGCGACCCAGGTGAGGTCGCCGTCGATGGCGGCCGTGGCTTCGCCGCCAAAGGCACGGCTCAGCGACTGCCCCAGGCGACCGGGCAGCAGCGCCTCCCAGTAGGTGGTCAGCTTCTCCCAGCCCATGTCGTTCAGGTAGGCCCGGCGAGCCAGGAAGGGCACGGTCCAAAAGGCGGTGAGCAGGCTCCCGACGATCCCGGCCCCGGCCAACCACCGCAGCCGGGCGCGGTCGGCCCGCACGGCCAGGGCCAACAGGGCGGCGACCACGGCGAAGATGGCGGGGATGATGTGGCACAGCGCGGTCAGGGCCAAGACGATGGCGGCCGCCGCCCGCAGACGCCCGGTCTCGAGGCCCCGGAGCACCAGGCCGATGAACAGCACGGCCAGGGACAGGCTGATGCTGAAGGCGAACTCGCCGGCGAGGGTGGAGGCGGCGTTGCCGCCGTAGATGGTGAAGGAGCGGTCGAAGATGAACGGCACGCTGGCCACGGCCAACAGGGCCGGGCCAGGGAAGGGCAGGCGGGCCAGACGACCGAGCGCCCACGCCGCCACCGGCAAGGTGAGCAGGCCCGAGACGGTGATCACCTTGAAGGCGACGGTGTAGGGCAGCACCACGTCGAGGGCCACGATGAGCAGGCTGGGAACCACCATGTAGAACTGGTACGCAGGGAAGCCGGCGTACCAGTCGGGGGTCCAGCCGCTGAGTCGCCCGGCGGGCAGGAGCTCGTCTCGTAGGTAGGCCGGGCCCCACACGTGGGCGCCCATGTCGCCTCCGGCGGCGAGGGTGTCGGCCAGGATGAGCTGGGGCTGGAGTGCCACCAGGGTGAACACCACGGCGAGGGTGACCAACCCGGCGGTGACGAAGCTCTGGGGCGAAACGTGGCGCAGTCGTTGGATCACGGCCATCGCCCCATCCTGCCACCGCCGTTGGCGCTTGCGCCGCCAGGGCCCGGTTCCTCAGGGACGAGGTGCCTGGAGGGCCACCAAGGTGGGCAGGCCTCGGCTCAACGGTCGGTGGAGCTCGGGGGCAGGGCGGCCACCAGGTCGGCCAGGACGTCTCCAAGCCCGACGCTCACGCCGTCGCGCCACCACGACCGCGTGTGGCACGACGCACATGATCCCATCGTCATCAGCGACGGGCCCTGGGTGAAGGAGATCAGCACGAGGGGGCACCTGCACCGGGTGCAGCGCTCGTCGGGCGGGGTGGCGGCCATGCCCTGGTTGTCGGGTCGCACGGGGCCCACCTTGAGTGACGAAGCCGTGAAGAACGGTGCCAGGGCGTCCGACCCCGACCACGGCCGAGGTCAGCCGAGGCCGGCCAGCAGGCTGATCACCGCCGTCAGGTTGAAGGCCACGTGGGCCCAGATGGCCGGTCCGAGGCGACCGGTGCGCACGGTGAGCAGGGCGGCGACCAACCCGAAGGCGAACAGGGCGGGCAGGTCGTAGACCTGGAAGTGGATGATCCCGAAGATGAGCGAGGACACCGCGACACCCCAGGCCGTTCCGAAACGGCGTTCGAGGGAGCGCAGCCACAGGCCCCGGTAGAAGAGCTCCTCGAACAGCGGAGCGGCCACGGCCACGATGGCCACGAGCAGGATCACGCCCAGTGCGTCGGTGGCGCTGGAGGTCAGCTCCTCGGCGGTGGTGCCCACCTGCTCGGGATCGATGCCGAGCAGGGGGTAGATCAAGGCGATGGCCACGACCAGCACCAGTTGGGTGGCGAAGCCGGCGGCCAAGCCGATGGGGATGTCGATGCCCCGCATGCGCAGGCCGAAGTCCGCCGCCAGGCTGCGGCGGCCCTTGGCGTAGGTCGACCACAGCGGTGCGCCCAGCAGGCCGGCCCACAGGGGGACCTGCAAGAGGGCGACCGCGGCCAGGGAGACCCCGGCGAAGTCGCTGCGTCCCATGGCCAGGAGCACGACCGTCCCCACGAGGGTGGGGACCGCCAGGGTGAGGAGGGTGCCGAGCACGGCGTCGCCCATGCCCCACCGCACCCGCTCGGCATCGGGACGAGGGCCGGGCACGGGCGGGGGCACCGCTCCCCAGTCCGGCTGTGCCCTCGGGGCCGAGGTCCGGTCGTCGGGCAGCATCGCCGCCACGCTACCCACGCGGGTGGCGTGGGCGTGTCGTGGGTCTACTCGGCGCCCTAGGTGAGCTCGCCCGGGCATTCGGACGTGGTCACCTCTTCGATGACGGCGTCGATGTAGGGCTGGGTGGTGCGATGCGTCGCCTGGACCACCCCGTCCCTCTACCGGCGGTTTGCCTGGTCCCTGCTCACACGGCGACGCGCGCAAAGGGCGACGGGGGCTGGCGGCGATCGGTGCGGGACCAACCGGAAGGCACCCCGAGCCGTTCGGCATGGTGGTCGCACAGGTCGTAGCCGGCTGGAGAGGCATCGGGATCGAGCGTGTCGATCCACGTCGAGCGGTCGCCGTAGTCGTAGGTCATGGTGGCCGACGCCACCTCGTCGCACCCGGGCCGGGCGCACAACCGGGGGCGGATGGCGGGGGCGGGGCGGCGGGTTCCGAGGGTAGGACGGCTGCTTCCCATAGCCGGAGGCTACTCTTGCGCTCGGCACTGGTGGTGGATACCTGACCGGGCCGCTGCGTGCGGTCGCGGTCGGGCCCCTAGCATGGGTTCATGGTCCCCCAGTCCCCCAAGCCGCCCCCTCGCGACGCGCGCGACGCCCGCGGCTTCGGCCGGCCCGGGCGCCCCGAACAGGGGTGGTCCCGATGGGGCGCGTGGGTCGCGCTCGGCCTGGTGTTGTCGTTCTTCTTGCTGAGCGGGGTGTTCTCGGCCAACGAGGCCGAGCCGGTCGGCTACTCGGAGCTGCGAGAGCAGGTGCGCAACGACGAGATCGCCTCGATCACGTTCAACACCGTCACCAACGAGATCGTGGCCGAGACCGCTGGCGGCGAGCAGTTCACCAGCAGCGCCACCAACGAGCTGTTCGCCGCCGACACCGACCTGTTCGAGGAGCACGGGGTCGAGTACCGCACCGACACGCCCACGCCCAACGTCATCACCAGCCTCATCCCGTTCCTGCTGCCCGTGGTGTTCCTCATCGGCTTCTTCGTGTGGATGCAGCGCCGGGCCCAGGGCCAGATGGGCGGCATCATGCAGATCGGGCGGTCCAAGGCCAAGACCTACTCCACCGAGAAGCCGGGCACGACCTTTGACGACGTGGCCGGCTACGAGGGCGTCAAGCAGGAGATCACCGAGGTGGTCGACTTCTTGAAGGCACCGCAGCGCTTCGCCACCATCGGCGCCCGCATCCCCAAGGGCGTGCTGCTGGTCGGCCCCCCGGGCACGGGCAAGACCCTCATCGCCCGGGCCGTGGCCGGCGAAGCCGGTGTGCCCTTCCTGTCGGTCACCGGCTCGGACTTCATGGAGATGTTCGTGGGCGTGG
>JAUJLZ010000264.1 GCA_030447125.1 Acidimicrobiales bacterium | reverse complement strand
CATCCTCGGCCGCAGCAGGAAGTCGCCCTCGTCGAGGATCTCGTGCCACAGGTCGTCGACCACCTTGACCTTGGTGAAGAAGCGGTGGCCCCCGATGTCGAAGCGCCACCCGTCGGCCTCCACCGTGCGGCTGATGCCGCCGACGACCGAGTCGGCCTCCAACACGGTGGTGCGTACGCCCTGGCCCAACAGCTTGTAGGCCGCGGTCAGTCCGGCGGGACCGGCGCCGACGATGACGATGTCGCCCACGTCACCCCCCGCGGCACCCACCGCCCCACCCTTGGGATCGACGGTACCGCCGGTGCTGCCGTTGTCCTGGTCGTCGTCGTGCCTAGGCTCCACCATCATGCTCCGCTTCCTCGGGACCGCGCCGAACCAGCCGATCGCCCTCGTGTCACACCGCCCCCGGCCCGCAGCGTAGGCGCCGATTGAGGTGTGCCGGGAATCAGCGCCACCCGGCGCGCGCCGAAGCCGGGTAGAAGCAGGCCGATGAGCCAGACGACACTTCCCGGCGGGCCGCCCGAGGAGGCCGAACCCGGACCGCCCGCGCCCACCTCGCCGCCCGTGGAGGCGCCGGTGGAAGCGCCGGTGCCCGACTCCGTCTCGCCCGTCCCCCCTGCCCGCCCGGCCCGTCGGGTCCTCCTCGGCTTGTTGGGGCTGACGGCGCTGGCCGTGGTCTTTCGCCTCGAGGGACGGGAGATGTCCCTCTGGCTCGACGAGGGCCTGTCGGTGGGCATCGCCTCGCACCCGCTCTCGGAGATCCCGGGGCTGTTGCGCCTCGACGGCTCCCCCCCGCTGTACTACCTCGTCCTGCACCTGTGGATGTCGCTGGTGGGCACCTCCGAGGAGGCAGTCCGGAGCCTGTCGTTGCTGATCGCCCTGGCCACCATCCCGGTGGCCTTCTGGGCCGGTGACAGCCTCTTCGGGCGCCGGGCGGCGTGGGGTGCCGCGCTGCTGACGGCCACGAGCAGCTACCTCGCCTACTACAGCCGAGAAGCCCGCATGTACACGCTGTTGGTGCTCACCACCTTGGTGTGCGTCACCGCCTTCGCCCACGTCTTCGTCTACGGACGGCGCCGGTGGCTGCCGCTGTTCGTCATCGGCCTGACCGCCACCCTGTACACCCACAACTGGGGGCTCTACCTGGCCCTCGGGCTGGCCGCCGCCGCCGGCCTGTGCCTGGTCGCCAGCGACGACCGCCCCCGGCTGCTGGGCGACGGGGCCCTGGCTGGCGGCGCCGTCGCCGTGCTCTACGCCCCGTGGGTGCCCACGCTCGCCTACCAGGCCGCCCATACGGCCGCACCCTGGTCCGACACCCCCAACCCTGGAGATCTAGTGGGCGTGTTGGGGTCCATCTTCGGCCACGACGGGATCCTGATCGCCTTCACCCTCGTCGGCCTGCCCGCCCTGGTGGCCATCGGGCGGCGGTGGCGGGCCGACGGCGAGGGGCTGGCCGTGCGCACCCTCGGGGTCGCCCTCGGCGTGTCGATGGTGGTCGCCTGGCTGGCGTCGCTGCTGAACCCGGCCTGGGCCGGTCGGTACTTCGGGCTGTTCCTGCCCCTCGCCGTCCTGCTGGCGGCCCTGGGCCTGGCCCGTGAGCGTCGACGGGGGGTGCTCGCGCTGGTCATCGTCGCCGTGCTGGCCCTCCAGCCCCTCACCGAGTTCCCGGGCATCGGCTCGGGGCCGGCGCAGAAGAGCAACATGCGCCGGGCCGTCGTCTACGTCGACCAACTGGCCAGCGCCGGCGACCTGGTGGTGTCGACCCAGATCGAGGCCGTCCCCCTCCTGCACTACTACCTGGGCCCCACCTTGCGCTACGCCGATCCGACGGGCCTGGTCGAGGACCCCACCGTGGTCGACTGGCGCGACGCCACCGCGCGCCTGCGCCTGGCGTCGGCGGCGGTCGGCCTCGTGCCCCTCGTCGACGACCTCGACGTGGGCGACCATGTCTTCTTGGTCTGCCCCCGCACCGACATCGACGAGGACTCCCTGGACTGGTTCGTGCTCATGGCCCGCCACTGCCAGTCGTCGCGGACCACGCTCGACGACGACCCCGACCTGGAGCTCGTGCTCGGACCCGTCGCCCCCACGCCCCGGGGCACGCCCAGCGCGTCGGTCTACTTCTTGGTCTACGAGAAACAGGCCTGACTTGGGCCGACTGACCAGGGGCTACTGACCATGGGGCGCCTGGGGCGCCCGCTGCTGGGGCGCCCGACCATGGGGCGCCTGCGGGTGGCGGTCGGGCTGGCCGTCCTCCTGGCCATCTCCCTGCTCCTCCGGCTGGAGGGCATGGCCGTCTCCCTGTGGCTCGACGAGGGCATCTCCATCGGCATCGCCTCCCACCCCGTGGGCGACATCCCCGGCCTGCTCGTCCAGGACGGCTCCCCGCCCCTCTACTACCTCCTGCTCCACGGGTGGATGAACCTCTTCGGCGACGGCCCGGTGGCGGTGCGCTCGCTCTCCCTGGTGGCCGCCCTGGCCGTGGTGCCGGTGGCCTTCTGGGCCGGGCGTAGCCTGTTTGGGTCCCGGGCGGGATGGATCGGCGCCGCCCTGGCTGCCACCAGCCCCTACCTCGGGCTTCGGGGCCGGAAGCCCGCAAGTACACCCTGTTGGCCCTGCTGGCTCTGGTCTGCGTCACCGCCTTCCTCCACGCCTTAGCCTTTGGGCGCCGGCGCTGGATCCCCGTCTTCGTGGTCAGCCTCGCCCTGGTGCTCTACACCCACAACTGGGGCCTCTACCTAGGCGCCGCCAGCGCCCTGGCCGCTCTGGTCCTCGCCCTCCGCCGCCCCGACACCCGTCGGGCTCTGGGCGAGGTGGCCCTGGCGTTCGTGGGCGTGGGGCTGGTCTACGCCCCCTCGGTGCCGACGCTGCTCCGTCAGATCGACGCCACCGGAGCTCCCTGGTCGACGGTGCCGGTCTTGCGGGAGGCGGTCTCGGCCGTCGGGTTCGTGCTCAGTGACGAGCGGGTGCTGGTGGCCCTGCTCGTGGCCGGCGCCATGCCCCTGGTGGCGCTGGGGCGGCGGTGGCACACCGGGGAGGGACGGTCTGTGGTCGGCCTCAGCATGATCGTGGGCGCCACCGTGGCCCTGGCCTGGGTGGGGTCCCAGATCCAGCCCGGGTGGTCGGCCCGGTACTTCGGGATCTTCCTCGCCCCCCTGTTGGTGCTGGCCGCCCTGGGCCTCAGCCGGGCCGGTGGGGCCGGGCT
>JAUJLZ010000263.1 GCA_030447125.1 Acidimicrobiales bacterium | reverse complement strand
GCGAGGGGGATGAGCACGGCCCAGGCCACCACCACGAAGCGCTCCAGGCGGATGCCGGCCACCCGGTGGCCAACGCCCACGAGCAAGGCCAGCAGGGCCAGGGTCTTCAGAGCCATCCACAGCCCGCCGGGCAGGACCGGTCCCCGCCAACCGCCGAGGAAGACCGCCGCCCCCATCACGGCCACGGCCACGAGGACGAAGCGACGGGCCAGGGCCCACACCAGGCGGTCCGGCCCCGAAACCTCGGCGCTGGTACCCCCGGCCAGGTCGGCCCCGTCGGACATGGCCAGCGGTCCCCAGAAGGCCAGGCCGGTGCCGGCCACCAGGAACAGCGGGAGGCCGAGGGGCTGGCGCACCACGTTCCACAGGCCCTGCTGGGACTCGACGATGGCGCCCACCGACAGCGACTCGGCCGGCAGGGCGGCGGCGATGAGGACCAGGGCCAGCGGCATCTCGTAGGACAGGGCCAGGGCGACGAAGCGGTAGCCCCCCACCAGGGGGAACACGGAGTTGGACGACCAGCCGTGGAGGTAGACGCCGACCATGACCAGGGCCATGGCCGCCCCGAACAGCACGATCCCGTCGTCCACGTCGGCCACCGCCACCCCCTGGGCGAGGGGGACGGTGGCCACGGCCACCGCAGCCATGCCCGCGAGCAGGGCCGGGGCCAGCGCCCAGGTCTGGACATCCGGCCGCTCGGTGGTGGAACGCCGCATCCGCGTCAACAGGGCGGCCTCCCGCCACGGGCCAGCCACCAGCTCGCCCAGGCGCAGCCGGCGCCCGGCGACCAGGCGGGCGGCGCCGGCGTCGAGCACCGAGGCGGCGTAGGCGCCCACGACGAGCACGGTGGCGACGAGCAGGACCGCAGGCAACGGGGCCGACCAGTTCACGGTGTCGCCCCCGGGCTCCCCGAACAAGGGGAGTGGGTGGGGTTCACACCGCACCGGCCGCGGACTCGGTCGACAGGTCGGCCGCAGCCTCCTCGAGGTCGAGGTCGAGGCTGGCCACCGTGGTGACGGCGTCGCCCCACTCCTGGCCGTCGAGCAGGCCGGGCAGCAGGCTGATCAGGGCGCTCGAGGGCATGGCCTGGCTGGGGGCGAGGGAGCCCCGCGGCCCCTCCACCGGCCAGCCTGGGGAGCGCACCAGGCCATCTGCCCGCGCCGCCAGGGCCAGCGCCTGAGCCGCTTCGGCGGCACGCTGGCGCAGGCGGGCCCGGGCGTCGCCCTCGTGATGGACCACCGGTTCGAAGTCGAGGCTGGCGTAGGCGGGGTCGCCGCTCCGGGCGTCGACGGCCATGCCGGCCGCTCGGGCCACGGGTCCGCCGCTCAGCTCGATCCCCAGTCGCTCCAGCGTGGCCTGGTCGACGACGCCCACGCCCGAGGTGGCCGCGGCCAGACCCCGGTCGCGTCCCAGGCGCCGGGCCAGTGACTCCACCGCCGGGCGATCAGCGACCGAGAGGGACTGGGCGAGCGCAGCGATGCGCTGGCCCCGGGCGGCCAGCCCGTGCAGGCGCAACGTCTGGGCCAGCCAGCGCAGGTGGTGGCGGGCCCGGGCCACCTCGAGGGCGGCCACGGTGGTCGGCCCGGTGCGGGCGTCGACGAACGCGGTGGTGTCGAGGGGACCGACCGCCGGGTCGCCCGGCCAGGACCGATAGGGGTTGTCGCCCACGGTGACGCCCCGGAGCACGTCGCCCTGGAGCCCGACGTGCAGGACCAGGCCAGGGGGGAAGGCGGGCAAGAGAGGCCCGATCTGCAGGGGGAGCTGGTCGAGCATGAGACCGTCGGGGTCGTCGGTCATCTCGGCGAACGGTCGCCCGTAGGGCACGCCGCCCATCATCCCCTCCCCGCCGTGGCCGTAGGGGCCTACGCCCCGCCACCGGGGTGACTCGATGTCGGCCAGGGCGGGCGGGCCTGAGGGCCGCCGGCCGGCGAGCAGATCGGTGAACACGGCCCGGAGCCCGTCGACGTCGCCGGCAGTGGCGGGAACGACATCGGGAAGGGCGCAAAGGAGGTCCTCGGCCCCGTCGGGCCCGCCGAGGTCGGGTCGTCCCTCGCCCACCCGCCACCAGACCGTCGCCCTCGGTCCGGGCAGCTGGTCGTGGGCGAGCATGGTGGCGTGCAGCAGGGCACGGGTCAGGCGACCGATCACGACCAGGACGACGGCGGCCCGAGGGGTGTCGACGACTCGCACGCCCCGAGCTAGCCACAGCGCTGCGGTCGCCTCCCGCCCCCCGGCCCCGACCACGGGGAAGACGGGGACCTCGGCCCGGGTGGCGGCGGTGGTCAGGAGGCCCACGACAGGGCTCCCTCGCGCCAGGCGTAGAGGATGCCAAGGAGGAGGATGACGATGAACATGAGCATCTCGACCAGGGCGATGGCTCCTTCGGCGGCGAAGACGACGGCCCAGGGGTACATGAAGACCATCTCCATGTCGAAGGCGAGGAAGAGCAGGGCCATGGCGTAGTAGCGGATGTGGAAGCGGCTCCAGGCGTGGACCTCGGGAACGCCACCGCCGAGGAAGGGCGTCCGCTCGGGCGCGGTGGGGATCAGCTCGACGGCCAGGGGCAGCCACCGGGCGGCCAGCACCGCAACGCCGGTGGAGAGGACGACGACGAGGGCAGCGACGAAGGTGTCCATGCTCAGCTGCCCTTCCCAACCGTCGCCACTTCCACTGGTCGTCGCACTCTGCTGACTATACCCCCCCGGGGTATGACAGGCAAGCACCCTCGCTGATGTGCCGAGGCCGCGCCGGTGTGGGAACGTGACCAGGCCGGGGACCGGACCTGGCGGCGAACCACAAGGGAGATCCGATGCGCGTCCTCAGCCTGATCGCCCAAGAGGGTGGCGACCTCGGTGGCGGCCAGATCGACAACTTCATCGTGCAGCCGTCGGTGCACCGTCTCAACGGTGGCCTGGTGGTGGCGTCGCTCCTGGTCGCCGCCGTCTGGTTGACGTGGCTGGCGGTCAAGCGCCGCCCCTTCGACGGGAAAGCCCAGCTACTGGTCTCGGTCAGCCAGGTCTTCTTGATCATCCAGACCCTCCTCGGCATCAAGTTGCTCGACCAGGGCATGGGCGTGGTCCAGCTCTACATCCACTACATCGGGGGGATGATCCCCCTCGGCTTCTACCTCATCGCCGGTTGGTTCCGCTTCACCGATCCCCTACGCCGGGCCCGGGTGCTCGCTGTCCTGGTCGACGTCGGCTTGGTCAGCGCGGT
>JAUJLZ010000262.1 GCA_030447125.1 Acidimicrobiales bacterium | reverse complement strand
AAGGAGGGCCTCTCCCGCCTGGCCGAGACCAGCATCCTCGACCGCTACAACTGACGCCCACACCCGACCGCTTCGGGCGACCTTCCTCCCCCGCCGGCGGGTCCTGTCACCGAGCGGGACCCCTCCCATCGGGCGCCTCCGGCGCCCGTGGGCCCCTCCCCTCGGCGCCACCCCCCGGCTCGCTCTGCTCGTCGCCCAGCCCTTACACGCGGATCGCCGGGCGGGCCGTTGAGGCCCGCCCGGCGATTTGGTCGCCTCCTCCTCCTCCTAAGGTGATCGCCCTGTGAGCGTGTGGACCATCGTGGTGGCCGCCGGTCGGGGGACCCGTTTCGGCGGCGCCAAGCAGTACGAGCTGGTGGGCGGCCGCCGGGTGCTCGACTGGGCCCTGGCCGCGTCCCGAGCTGCGAGCGAAGGGGTCGTCGTGGTGGTCGAGGCCGGGCGGGCGGAGGAGGTCGAGCCTCTGGCCGACGTGGTGGTGGCCGGTGGAGCCACCCGTTCGGCTTCGGTGCGGGCGGGACTGGCCGCGGTGCCCGGAAGTGCCGAGGTGGTCGTGGTCCACGACGCCGCCCGCCCCTGTGCCTCGCCGGCGCTGTTCGCCGCCACCGTCGCCGCCGTGCGGGCCGGGGCCGATGCCGCCGTCCCCGGGTTGGCGGTGGTCGACACCATCAAGCGCATCGGTGGCGACGCCGTGGTGGTCGAGACACCCGATCGGGCCACACTGGTCGCCGTGCAGACCCCTCAGGCCTTCGCCGCCGAGCGGCTCCGCGCCGTGCACGCCGCGGGGGACGCCGAGGGCACCGATGACGCCGTCCTGGTCGAGGCCGCCGGCGGGAGGGTGGTGGTCGTCCCCGGCGAGGCGGCCAACGCCAAGATCACCGACCAGGGCGACCTGGCCCTCGCCGCTGCCCACCTGGCGGGTGCGCCCGACGTAGGGACCAGGGTCGGTCTGGGCTTCGACGTCCACCCCTACAGCCACGATGGCGCCCGACCGCTGGTCCTCGGGGGAACGGTCTTCGCTGGTGAGCGCGGCCTGGCCGGCCACAGCGACGCCGACGTGGTCGCCCACGCCGTGGCCGATGCCCTGCTCGGCGCCGCCGGCCTCGACGACATCGGCACCCACTTCCCCGACACCGACCCCACCTGGAAGGACGCCGACAGCCTCCAGCTCCTGGCCCGAGCGGCCGAGTTGGTGCGCCAGGCCGGGTGGGAACCGGTCAACGCCGATTGCTCCGTCGTCCTCGACACTCCCAAGCTGGCGCCTCACCGCCGGGAGATGGAGACGTCGTTGCGCACAGCCACGGGCGCCGAGGTCACGGTGCGGGGACGGCGCCCCGAGGGCATGGGCGCGCTCGGGAGGGGTGAGGGGGTTGCGTGTTGGGCCGTGGCCCTGGTGGCCCGCAGCACAGCAACGGCGCGGGCGGGCTCAGCGTCAGGGCCGAGCACGTGAGCCCGCCTGGCCGCCGGCCTCCCCGTTCCGGCGACCGCCGCCCCCCTCGGGAGGCGCCCGGCGCCCGGCGTCCATCCCGTCCCGGTCGTCCCCGCTCGGAGAGGCCTGGCGACCGCGGTACGCAGTCGGATGAGGCGCCCGGTCGCCCTGGACGGGGCCGGTCAGGCGCATCGAGAGGTCGACCCGTGCGGGCACGCAGTCCCCAGGGCCCTCGAGGAGCGGCGTTCGGACGCCCGTCACCTTCACCGCAGCCGCCCGGCCGTTCGGGCTCGGGAGGGCCCCGGGGGCTCGGGGGTGAACAGGTCGAGGGCCGCCAGGCCGTCCGGGAGCTGCTGCTCGCCGGGCGCCGGCGGGTGCGCGACCTCTGGCTGGCCGACGACCTCGATGACGTCCCCATCCTCGACGAGATCCGGGAACTGGCCACCGAGGCTCGGGTACGCCTGCGACCGGTCCGTCCCGCGGCCCTCGCCGCCGAGGCCCGCTCCGAGGCGCCCCAAGGGGTCCTGGCCCACGCCGAGCCCCTCCCCGAGGCTGGGTTCGACACCCTCCTGTCGGGCGGGCGGGGGCCCTCGACGGCACCGTTCCTGGTGTTCCTCGACGGCATCACCGATCCCCAAAACCTCGGTGCGCTGTTGCGCTCGGCCGAGGGCGCCGGGGTCTCGGGCATCGTCTTGCCCCGGCATCGGGCGGTGCACGTCACGCCCACCGTCGCCAAGGCCGCCGCCGGCGCCGTCGAGCACCTCCCGATGGCCCTGGTCGGCGGCCTGCCCGCGGCCCTGGCCCAAGCCCGGGAGACAGGCGTGTGGACCGTCGGTCTCGACAGCGCGGGCGACGCCAGCCTGTTCGACCTCACCCTGGCTGCCGAGCCCGTCGCCCTGGTGCTGGGGGCTGAGGGCCGAGGCCTGGGCCGTCTGGTCCGAGAGCGCTGCGACGTGGTGGCCTCCATCCCCCTGCGAGGCGCGTTGGGATCGCTCAACGTGGCTGCGGCGGGAGCCTTGGCCTGCTTCGAGGTGGCCCGGCGACGGTCGTCCTGATGACGACCTTCGTCATCGTCTTGTCACCTGCGACGCTGGAGGTGCACGGTGGGGAGGACTACGCTGCGTGTTCTTCACCCGCCCGGCCAGGACCCACATCGCACCCTTCAGGAGACCGCTTTGTCGCCCCGATCCGGCACCGCCGCACTCGACCACCTCGACGATGACGACTTGGCCCTGCGGGCCCAACAGGGCGATGACCTGGCCCAACAGGCGCTGATCCAGCGCTACCGACGTTTCGCCTCTTCTCGCGGCCGGGGTTACTACATCCCTGGGGGCGACGACGACGACATCATCCAGGAGGCGCTCATCGGTCTCTACAAGGCCGTGCGCGACTACCGCGCCGACCGCCAGGCTTCCTTCCGGGTGTTTGCCGAGCTCTGCATCACCCGCCAGATCCGCACCGCGGTCAAGACGGCGCGCCGGCGCAAGCACCAGCCTCTGAACCAGTACGTCTCCATCTCCCGGCCCCGGTCGGAGGGCTCCGCTGACGCCGCCGTCGAGGGGCTGGTCGACGACCACGCCGATCCGGCCGCTGACGTCATCGCCGCCGACGGGGCCCGTGCCGTCGATCAGACCGTGGCCACCATGCTCTCGGGCTTCGAGATCGACGTGCTCCGGCTCTTCGTCACCGGGCAGAGCTACGAGGAGATCGCCGCCCTGCTCGGACGCCAGGCCAAGGCGGTAGACAACGCCCTGCAGCGCATCAAGCGCAAGGCCGACAAAGCCCCCATCGCCGCCATGCTCGCCCT
>JAUJLZ010000261.1 GCA_030447125.1 Acidimicrobiales bacterium | reverse complement strand
TCGATGTCGTGGTCGACCAGCAGGCGCAGCAGGGCCAGGGTGGCGGTGGCCTTGGAGGTGAGGTTCTCGAGCAGGACGTCGGCGCTGAGCGATGCGTCGACCTCGTCGCCGGCTCGCATGGCGGCGGCGATCGCCTCGCTGCCGGCATGGACGGCCATGCCTCCTTTGGCCGATGCCGCGGCGTCGGCGTCGCCCCGGGCCTTGTCGATGCGTTCGAGGTCGAGGTACTTGGCCAGGGGGTGGCGGGCCAGGGCGTCGGCGGTCCGGTCGGCCAGGTCGTCGCCGAGGGTGAACAGGCCGGCGCCGTCGAGCACCGCCAGCAGGCCGAGGAGCTCGACCTCGGGCATGAGCTCCCCGCCAGCCACGAAGCGCCCTGCGTCCGAATCATCGCCCTCCGTCCAGGGCCGGGACGGGAGGAGGCGGGGATGGAGCGCCCCGATGTAGGACTGGTGGGGAGGGTAGGCCACGGCGTCGTCGAAGGAACGCAACGAGGCGGCGAACTTGGCCGCCACCTCGGGATCCTTGGGCAGCTCCCGCGAGGGCTTGGAGCCGTGGCGGGCCAGGCTGGGGACGTGGGCCAGCACTTGGCTGGCGGCGACCACGACGGGTCCGCTGGTGATCGCATCAGCCATGGCTGGCCTCCTCAAGCTCGAACACGGTGGGTTCGCTCACGGCCGTGGAGACCGCGTGTAGGGCCTGCTCGAGGAGCCGGCGCCGCCACGCCAACTCCTGCGCGCCGGTGAGCGACGGGTCGCCGGTGGGATAGGGGATGCCCCGGGTGGGCACGATCCGCGGCGCGCCCACGCGCAGGGCGATCGACACCAGGTTGCACAACAGTGCGGTGGCGATCCCCGCCCGCTCCAGTTCCTTCGCCAGCGTCGCCCCGCAACGCGTGCCGGTCCCTCACGTGGCCGTGAGGATGGCGGCCCGGGCCCCCGAGCGGCGAAGGTCGGCCGCCCACTCCACGCCGAAGCGCCGGGCGTTGCCCACCGACGTGCCGTTGCCGGTGGTCACCAGGTAGGCGTCGTGCAGATGACCGATGGCTCCCTCGCTCTGGAGGGTCTGGGCCACGTCGAAGGGGACGATGCGATGGGGGTCCTCGTTGGCCCACACGGTCGAGAACCCCCCGTGCACCGAGCGGTACTGACCCGAAGCCAAGACGCCGCCCTCGAGCGGGTAGCGCAGCCACCGGGTGGCCCGGGCCGACTCCAGGCGGTCGGGGTTGTCGTCGGGCACCAGACCCCCCTCGGTGACCAGGGCCACCGTCGCCTGGGTGACATCGTCGACCGGGGGTGCGGGGGTGACCTGGTCGAAACGGGGGAGGGGGACCTCGGTCGCGGCCCGGTCGCCCCCGAGGCGGGCCAGGAGCAAGTCGACGGCCCGTACTGCAGCCGACCGGTCGACCAGTCGCACCTGGCGACGGGCCCCGGCGATCAGGCCATCGTCGCTGGTGAGGGGACGACCCTCGGCCACCAGCCGGGCGGCGCTGGCCAGGCGCTCGAGTGACGGCCCCATCTCCCGGGCCACCGGCCCGCTGGCCACCACCGGTGCCGAGCCGGCCTCGTCGACCCCGGGGTTGTCGGGGTGCATGGCCGCCACCACGGGGACGCCGGCCTCGGCCGCAGCCCGGGCCAGGCGGGCGCAGGCCAGCCCGTAGCGGCCGCTGGTGAAGGCCGGTCCGATCACCAGCAGGTCGGGATCGTGCTGGCGGACCAGGGCGAGGATCTCCTCGATGGCCTCGGGCCGCCCACTGGCATCGTCGTCGCCGCAGTGGACGGTGGCGACGATCTCGTAGTCAGGCCCGAGCAACTGGCCCAGTCGACGGCCGGGGCCGACGGCGCCGTCCTGGCTCTGGGGAGGGCTGGCGGCGGTGTCCTCCCCGCCCTGGCCGGCGAAGAACTGGTTGACGTAGTGGACGACGCTCCGGGGGCTCATGCCGCGTCCTCGCACCGCAGGCGGCCCCAGCCGAGGGGGCTGAGGGCGCAGTAGATGACGGCGGTGGGCAGCTCCAGCTCGGCGGTGGCGACCTGATCGACGAGATCGACGGTGGCACCGCCGAGAGCGAGGTCGACGGCCGGGAGCATGAGGCGGTCGTCGTAGTTGCCGGTGCTGATCATGGCCGTGGCCCGGGTGGGGGGGACCACGATCGAGGGACCGGTGCCGTCGGGGCCGGGCATCTCGGCAAACAGACCCACCGCGGCGATGCCCTGGTCTTCGAGAGCGTCCATCTTGAGGGCGATGTCGGCGTCGGCGTTGCCGCCCCCCTCCTTGGTGATGAGAGCGGCGTCGAGGCCGGCCAAGGCGCACAGGCGGGCGGTGTGGGCGGCCATGGCCGCCTTGGAGTCCTGGTCGACGGGCTCGGGGCAGATGACCACCCCGGCGAGGTGCAGGTCGACCCCGTCGCGGGCCCGCAGGGCGGCCACCACCGGGCTGTTCTGGTGCATGAAGGTGGGGTTCTTGAGGGAGGGGTGGCCGAACTGGCCGCTGACCACGGCGCCGTCGTCGAGCTCCGCTGGGTCGAGGAGGGTGGGCAGGTTGCCGGCGTAGCTGCGGCCGTAGACGAAGACATCCTTGAACGTGCCCTGGGTCTGCAGGTTGACGATGGCCGCCACCCGGGGGAGTCCGTCCTCGTGATGGTGGCCGGGAGGGGCCAGGTGGTCCACCTGGTGCGCCTCGGCGTCGAGGGCGGTCTCGGCCAGGTGGGCGGCCAGGGTGAGGATGCCCCGGCGCAGGGCCAGGTCGACGTCCTCCCAGCGGGCATCGGCGGCGGGAGTGAACTCCACCACCAGGTTGTGGGTGGCGCCCAGGGGCGAGAGGTCGGCGGTGGGACCCGACATCTCGACCAGCGCCTCCTGGGCCCGGGGCAGGTAGCCGGCGGCGACCACGGCGACCCCTCGCAACACGTGGGTGGCGCCTCGCCCCTGAGGAACGGGAGGGCCGAGGAAGCCGGGGAAGATGCCGCCCCCGCCTGGCCCTTTGGTTCGGGGTTCGACGGCGTCGAGGACCTTCACGATGCGAACCGACGCTCCCGGAGAGGCCCACGAGAGCGACACGGACGCCAGGGCCGGATGGGCCAGGAGGGCGGCGCAAGCTTCGGCGTCGACGGTCAGGGTGGTGCCGTCGTAGGCGTTGCGGTCACCGAAGCCGACGGCGTCGACCTCGTGGATGTGGCGGGCGAGGCCGTTCGGGGTGTCGCCCGCCGTCTGGGCGTTGGTGTTCACCCGTCGGCTCGCCTC
>JAUJLZ010000260.1 GCA_030447125.1 Acidimicrobiales bacterium | reverse complement strand
CATGGCCAACTCCGGGCCCGACACCAACGGCAGCCAGTTCTTCATCGTGAGCGGCTCCTCCGGCGTGGGCCTGCCGCCCAGCTACTCGCTGTTCGGCAAGGTGGTCAAGGGCCTCGACGTGGTCGCGGCCATGGAGTCGGTGCCGACCGGGCGCAACGACCGGCCCAGCCAGGACCTGTCGATCGAGTCGGTCACCATCACCGAGTCGGACTAGTCAGCGCCACCCGCCGGGTCGAGCTTCGGTAGCGTGGAGACCATGAGCGACAGTGAGCAGCTGGCCTACCAGGATGTCGGGGCCCACATCGGCGAGCTGGTCGAGCGCCTCATGGCCCACCCCGACGAGCGGGTGGGCGAGCGGGTCACCGAGTTGCTCGACTGGGTCGACCTGTTCCACCGCGAGGGTCTGACCCAGTTGGTGGGCCTGGTCGAGGCGTGGCGGGGCGAGATCTTCCTCGAGTCCGCAGCCGAGGATCCCGTGGCCGGCACCTTGCTCGACGCCTACGACCTCAAAGACCTCATCCTGCCCGAGGGGAGCTCGAGCCCTCCACCACCACCGCCGCAGCCAACGGTGGTCCAGATCCGCCCCCGCAACCGCTGACAGCTTCGCCGCCGAACCTCCGGTTCGGCGGCGATGGTCACACCGACAGCAGCTCGTGGGCGCCGGTGTCGACCGAGGGGTGGCGCAGCTTGGACATGGCCCGGGCCTCGATCTGGCGGATGCGCTCCCGGGTCAGGTTGAAGCTCTCCCCGACCTCTTCGAGGGTACGGGCCTCGCCCCGGTCCAGGCCGTAGCGCAGACGGATGACGGTGCGCTCGCGCTCGTCGAGGGGTGCCAGCAGGCGAGCCACCTCCGCCGGAAGCAGGGCGTCGGCTGCGGCGCTGAAGGGGCAGGTGGCATTGGGGTCGGCAACCACGTCGCCCAGCTCGGCATCACCATCCTCGCGCAGGGGGTCCGACAGCGACAGGGTGCCGCCGGCGTAGCGGAAGATCTCGATGAGCTTGTCGACCGGGAGATCGAGCTCGGTGGCCAGCTCGCCCAAGGTGGGGGGACGACCGAACTTGATCTCGAGCACGCCCTGGGCCTTGCGCAGCCGGGTCAGCTGATCGCCGGCGTGGACGGGCAGGCGGATGGTGCGACCGGTGTTGGCGATCCCCCGGGTGATGGCCTGGCGGATCCACCAGGTGGCGTAGGTGGAGAACTTGAAACCCTTGCGCCAGTCGAACTTCTCCACGGCGTGGATGAGGCCGAGGTTGCCCTCTTGGACCAGGTCGAGCAGGGGGAGCTCCGACGCCTGGTACTTCTTGGCGATCGACACCACCAAGCGGAGGTTGGCCTTGATGAAGGTCTGGGTGGAGTCGTCGCCGGCCTGGATGGCGAGGCGCAGTTCCCGGCGCCGGGCAACGGACAACCGCTCGCCGGCCTCTTCCGCTCGGGCCAACTCCTTGCGGGCCGCGCTTCCGTCCTCGATGGCCTGGGCCAGTCGGGCCTCGTCAGCCTTGGTGAGCAAGGCATGCTTGCCGATGTCGCTCAAGTACAGCCGGACGAGATCCTCATCGGCGCGCTCGGCTCGCTGCTTTGCCATGCGCTCGCAACCCTTCCTACGACGACAGAGACCCGCATGAGTCTACGCAAGCTCGGCCGAGTTCCCTCCCCCTTCTCTCCCCTCGTCGCCGAGGGGTGGTCCTCCGGTACCGTTTGGCAGCGTGGACTACCTGCCGTTGGTCCTGCTTGCGCTGGTCGTCATCGGCGCCGCAGTCCTGTTTCCCTTCCTGCGACGCCTCAAGCGGGCCGCCAAGCAAACGCTCGAGGCGTCCAGGCAACTGGAGACGCGCCTGCAGTCGTTCCAGGCCCAACAAAGCCAAGCAGCCTCACCCGGGCCCCGGCCAAGCGGCGAGGATGAGCAGGCGCGGCGCGACGACCCCCGAGGTTGAGCCCCTCTCGGCCGGCGGCGCTCAGTGGGCCAGGATGGCGGCGACGGTTCCCGCCGCTCCGGCCACGGCGTAGAACCCCGGATCGTCCTCAGGCGTACGCCGCATCGAGGTGACCTGGAGCCGCTGCTTCGCCAGCAGGGCGGGGACGTCGGGATCCTCGACGCCCACCAGGCGGTGGCGATCAGAGGCCCCGCACGCTTCGAGGTCACCCCGCAGCCGAGCGGCGTAGGGGCCATGGGGCACCCCGATGGTGGCCCGAGCCCGGGCGAGCGATCCCAGGGCGGTGCGCGTGTGGTGGCTCACCCCCTGGTGGCGCAGGCGGGGGTCGGCCAGCGAGAAGCGCACGGCCGCCACAGGACGGCCCCCGAGGGACTCCACGGCATCGAGGGCAGGGGCGACCTCCAGGGCGGAGAAGCCCAGCCTGGTGGCCGTGCCCACCGATCCGGGGCCCATGCCCACCACGACGACGTCGGCCCCCTCGACATGACGAGCCACGACAAGGCCAGCGGGCACGTTGACCGCCTCGTGATCGCCACCAAAGGCGTGACCGGCCGTAACGGTGGTGTCGACCAGGCCCCTGTCCTGCATGGCCGCCACCAGATCGGACGTGGCCATCGCCAACGCCCCCCCCTCGGTCATGACGTAGGCCAGTCGCAGCTCGGGCCGGGCGTACTTGAGGGCCACAGCCACACAGGGCACCTGGCTGTGGAGGCCACAGACCACCACCGGCACGCCCTCGAGGTCGTCGGCCTCGACCAACACGTCAGCGTGGAGCTCCTCGGCTGCGCCCGCATCGACCTGCAGGCTGGTGTAGCGCAGCTTCATGGTCTGCCCCGGCCCCGCCGACCGCCAGGCCTCCCGGGCGAGGTTCCAGTGCACCACGTGCCACCCACCGGTCCCCAGCCCCAACTCAACGGCGGTGGTGTTGACGACGACTGGATCACCAACCGCCACCGTCCCCGTAAGTTCAGTCAACACATAAGCCCGAGACGTGCCTCCGGCATCGGGCCGCTCGCCGGGTTCGTCACGAACGCCTGCGGTGACCCCTCCGTCGTCGAAGGCGACCTCACAGCGCTGGAGGCCCGGTCGTTGCGAGAGCAACGAGATCACGGTCGCAGTCCGAAAGGAGGGCATGGGCGTCCTTTTCTAGCGCCGGCCAGCTCCGCCGGACGGCGCCCCACTCGCCGCAGGCGAAGAAGCCGCGACGAAAGAGTCGAGCGACTCAGAGCGAAGCGATGAGGCGTTCGACTCTTTCGTCGCGAGACTTGAACGGGTCCTTGCACAGCACCGTGCGCTGGGCCTGGTCGTTGAGC
>JAUJLZ010000259.1 GCA_030447125.1 Acidimicrobiales bacterium | reverse complement strand
CCCTCACCGGCGAGGACCTGCTGGCCGGGCGCCCGGAGCGCAAGGTCAACGCCTTTGACGCCACCTTCTCCGCTCCCAAAGGGGCCTCGCTGCTGTGGGCGCTGGGCAGTGCCGAGGCGTCGTCGGTCCTCACCCGCTGCCATGTGGAGGCGGTGGAGCGAGCGGTGTCGTTCCTGGAGGACAAGTCAGCCGTCGCCCGCCAACAGACTAAGGGCGTGCGCCGGCGGGTGGCCACGGCCGGCTTCGCGGTGGCCACTTTCGTCCACCGCACCTCGCGCGAGGGTGACCCCCAGCTGCACTCGCATTGCCTCATCGCCAACGTAGTGCGCCGAGCCGACGGCTCGCATGTGGCCTTCGACGCCAACCCGCTGCACGACTGGGCCAAGGCGGCGGGATCGATCTACCAGGCCGAGCTGCAGCGCCTGTTGTCGTTGCATCTCGGGCTCGAGTGGGGCCCCGAGCGCAACGCCTGTCGGGAGCCGGTGGGCTTCAAAGATAACCAGCTGCGGGCCTTCTCCAAGCGCACCGTGGCCATCGAAGCCGAGCTGGAGCGAAGCGGCGCCACCTACCAGAGCGCGGCCGAGCGCATGCGGGCCGACGACGCCGCCTCCCTCGCCACCCGGCCCCGAAAGGACCACTCCCTCACCCCCACCCTGCTGGCCGAGCGCTGGGAGGCCGAGGGCCGAGCGGTCGGCCTGGAGAGCGCGGCGGCGGTTGATGCGGAGGTCGTGGGTCGCCGGACGAGGTCGGTGGAGCTGTCGTCCGATGAGGTGGTGGCCGGGCTCCTTCACCCCGACACCGGCCTGTGCGCCAACGATGCCCGCTTCAGCGAGGCCAAGGTGGTGGAGCGCATCTGCACCGCCTCGGCCGGCCGGCTGACCACCGAGCAGATCCTCGGCCTGGCCGAGGACTTCTTGGCCTCCGAGCACGTGGTGCGCCTGGTGCCCGAGACCGCGCCCGTCCGGCGCCGTCCTCCCGAGTGGTCGACGGTGGCGCATCGCCAGCTCGAGAACGCCGTGCTGGAGGGCCTGGCCCGCCTGGTCGACACGCAGGCCGCCCCGGTTCCCGCCGAGGTGGTGGAGGCGGCCCTTGGCGCCGAGGGGCGCCTCGGCTCTGACCAGGCCGAGGCGGTGCGGGCCCTGTGCGCCGGTGGCCCCGCCCTTCGGTCGCTTCTCGCCCCCGCCGGCTTCGGCAAGACCACCGCCGTGCACGCCGCCGCTTTGGCCTGCACCTCCGCCGGTCGGCCGGTGCTGGGGGTGGCCACCACCAACCAGGCCGTGGCCGGACTGTGCTCGGTGGGCCTGGAGGCGTTGACCATCGCCCGGCTGCGCATCGAGCTCGAGGCTCGGGCCCTGGCCCCGAGCACGGTCGTCGTGCTCGACGAGGTGTCCCAGGTGGCCACCCGGGACGCCGCCGCGGTGCTTCAGGCTGTCGTCTCCACCCCCGGGGCCCAGCTGTGGTGCCTGGGCGATGTCCGCCAGTCCCAGGCCGTGGGCGCCGGGGGCCTGGCCGCCGAGGTGTCCCGCCTGGGCGCCGAGGGCGCCATCTTGGCCCCTGCCCTGGTGGTCAACCGCCGTCAGCGCTACGTCGAGGACCAACTGGCCCTGGCCGAGCTTCGGGCCGGCCATGCGTCTGCCAGCCAGGCGATGCGCACCGAGGCGGGCTGGGAGCACGAGGAGCCCACCCCCCTCGCCACCCGGGAGGCCATGGCCGAGGCGGTGGTGGCCGACGTCGAGGCCTTCGGCCCCGAAGCGGTGGTGGCCCTGGCCGTGTCCCACGCCGAGTGCGAGGACCTGGCCGACCGCATCCGCTCCCGCCTGCTTCACGCCGGGCACATTTCGGGTCCGGCGCTGGCGGGACCGGGATGGGGAAGCGCCCAGCGCTCCTACGCGGCCGGTGACCGGGTGCTGTTGCACACCAAGCCGGGCCCGGCCGGCCTGCACAACGGCTCGGTGGGCACGGTGGTGGGCGTCGAGGGCGCCGGGTTGCGGGTGGCCTTCCACGACGCCGGCGAGGTGGTGTTGCCCGCCGCCTTCGTGGCCGGCCGGCGGGCCGACGCCAACCCCAACCTCTCCCACGCCTGGGCGCGGACCATCGAGGGCGCGCAGGGCGGCACTTGGGAGGCGGTGCACCTGCTGGCCGGCGCCTCCCTCGACGCCTTGGTGGGCTACACCGGCCAGAGCCGGGGCAGAGCGCCCACCCACACCTGGAACACCCGGCCGCTTTCCGTGATCGACCATGGCGGGCTCGTGGCCGACGACCGCAGCGCCGCCGATGTGGTGCTCGCCGGGCTGAGCCGGGAGCCGGTGACCACCTTCGCCGCGGTTGACGATCCCTGGGTGCTCGACGCCCGGCTCAGTACCGAGCGGGGCGAGCACCTCGCCGTGCTGGACAGAGCCCCGGCCGATTGTCGCCTGGCCCTGCACACCGCCCGGGACCAGGCCGAGCGGGCAGCGAGCCTCCACGCCTCGGCACTGGCCAACGTGGAGCGGGCCGAGGACCGCCTGGCCGGCTTCGGGCCGCTGGCCGGGCTGCGCCGCTCCTCCCGCCAGGACCGGGCCCAGGTGCAGTACTGGGTGGGCCGGGCCCAGACCGAGGCCGAGCAGGCCAGTATTCAGCGCCGAGCAGCCGAGAGCCACGTCGCCGAGCTGGAGGCCGGCGAGCGGGACCGAGCCTGCTTCGGAGTCGAGCACGGCTGGCGGGCAGAACGAATCAAGTGCATCGAGGCTGAGCTGGCCTGCCACTGGAGTGCCGCCACGCTGGCCGCGCTGCGCCAGGACGACCCACTGGCCTTCGGCATCGAGCGCTTGCGCGCCGCCCGGGCCAGCTACGCGAAGGACCTGGCACACCTCGACGCCGCCCTGCCGCCCGACCGCACGCATGTCGTCACCCGGGCAAAGCAGAAGCTGGCGGGCGCCGAACAGGACCTACGCCAAGCTCGCTTCGCCGCCGCCGAGGCGCGCCGGGGGCTCAACGTGGCTTCCCAGCGCCACTGGGGCCGGCGGGACAAGCAGGCGCTGGCGGGATGCCTGCGGGCGCTGGAGAGGGTTGACAATGACGTGGCTGCGGCCCTGGAGGCCGAACGCGACGCCCGGCGACAGCTCGAAGCTGAGAAGGCAACCCAGCGGGAGCGAGTAGAAGCCGTGGAGGCGGTCGCCCCCCGGCGCCAGGAGTTGGCCCAGGCGCTGGGCGAGCTCGACGCCGCCCTCGACGACACCCGGGCGGCACGGGTGGCCGCCATGGCG
>JAUJLZ010000258.1 GCA_030447125.1 Acidimicrobiales bacterium | reverse complement strand
TTGCTTCTCGTAGTCACGCATCGGTCCAGCAGTCGGGCCAGGGACTGCGATTTGTCCAGTAGAACGTGACACTGGCGCCGCTTGTCGGCGCCAGTGTCGCGCCGAAAGACCGCGCCGAAAGACGACGTCAGCAGCGGCGGGCCTCCTCGGCCACCACCGTGCGCAGCCGGGCGATGAAGGCGGTCTCGTCGAAGCGGCCCGCATGAGCCAGGATGGCGGACCTATCCCAGGAGCGAGAGAGCAGCGCCCGGACCGAGTCGGCCACCTGCTCCGGACGGGCCTCGTCGAAGAACACCGCGGTGGTTCCCTCCTCCATGGTGTCGAGGTACCCTCCCCAGCGCAGAGCTGCCGTGGGCTTGCCGAACGCCGCCGCCTCGAGGGGGGTGAGGCCGTAGTCCTCGAAGGACGCTGCGACCAAACCGGCGCAGTTAGCGTAGAGCCACCGCACCTGGGCGTCGGGGATGACGCCCAGCAGCGAGGCGTTGGGGCTGAGCAACGCTTCGAGCCGGCGCCGTTCGGGCCCATCGCCCACCACCACCAACCGGTGATCTCCAAGGTGGTGGAACGCGGCGATGACTGCGTCGACGTTCTTGTAGGGCAGGAGCCGGGCGACGCAGAGCAGGAAGCCCGGCGCCACCCCCGGCACCGGCTCCTGCGGTCCCCTCGCGTCGATGGCATGAGGCGGCGGCACGAGCGTCGCCTCGATGCCGTAGACGTCTTCTATACGCTGCTGCACCGAGCGGGACGTGGTGAGGTAGCGGTTTGCAGACGCGGCGGCGGCGCGATCCCAACGCTCCAGTGAGGGCGCCAGACCGGCTACGGCCCATTGCACGGGTCGCGGCGAGCCCCGTAGATAGCGATCCCGCTGGTACAGCCAGCGTCCAGGGCTGTAACAGTAGACGATCTTGCGGCCGTCGGTCCGCAGCCCGTGGGCCCAACCGCTGGTGCTGCACAGCACCACATCGGCGTCCACGGAGAGCCGTGAGAAGCTCGGCGCCAGCAGCGGGAGACTCCAACGATGATTGCGCCTCAACGGCTGGAGGCGGTTCAGGGGTAGGGTTCGGACGTCGTGATCGGCGAAGGCGCGGAAGGTCCGCGACGGGTCGTAGAACGCGGTGTAGAGGGGAGCGCCGGGAAAGGCTGCCAGCATGCTGAGGACCACACGCTCGGCACCACCCTTCTGGGTGACGTAGTCATGAGCCAACGCGATCTCCGCCATTCGGGCATCCTAAGAGAGGATTGAGCCCGTGCCCTGGCTACCTCAGTGATCGGCGCCAGTGTCGCAGGAGGTGGGGTCCCCCAGCAGACCGGCGGCGGTGTCCCTCCGGGCGGCGTGACTTACGGAAACGGCCAGCGGCTTGGCCGAGTAGTCGGCCCGGTAGCAGCCGAAGTTGTTCTCACGATGGGAAAGCGGTCGGGAGGGGCTCGAGAAGTCGAGGAGCTGGTAGCAGAACCCCCGGCGGATGCCGTCGTCGCCGAAAAGCTCCATCAGGGACTCGTAGCTGGCGGCCTGATCGGCTTCGGTGCCGGGATAGCCGTCACCGATGATGCCGTTGACCTCGGTGGCGACCATGGGCTTGTTCCCTGAGACGGCCCGGGCGCCGGCCAGTGACGCCCGGTAGTAACGGACGTCGACATGCGTGGCGGGCTGGTAGAAGTGGAAGTTGCCGACGTCCATGTGCCCGGAGTGGTCCCCGAACACGGGCCCAAAGTCCTTCGAGAGACCGATGGACGGGCCGATCACGGGGATGCCCTCGAACGTCGGGCGGTTCCTGACCTTGGCGTACAGCTCCTTGGTGTAGGCGCTGAGCTCCTCCCTCCACCGAGACCGCCCCTTGAGGTTCCACTCGTTGGGCCCCTCGATGCCGGCCAGCAACTGGGCGTAGCCCTCCATCTGGTCGAGCACGGGGTCGATGGGCTCGGTGGCCCGGCCCGTGACCATGACGAAGCTCGTACCGGCCACCGTGTGCACCAGCTCCAGCGCGTCGAGGTAGCGGCGGCGGTGGCGGGGCGATGCCTCTGGCAGCAGCCACTCGTCCCGCGCAAACCTGGCCCCGACGAGTTGCAGATGCTTGGCGACCATGTCGGCGTCGCCGTACTGAGTGTTGAAGTAGCCCAGGTGCGTCACTACGCCGGCGTGAGGCCAATCACCCCTCCTGTGTGGGACGCTGCACTCTGCGGGAGTTCCGACGGCGAGGGCGGCCGCAGTAGCGCCGAGGGCAAGCACGAAGCGCCGGCGGTTCACCGAGACTGGCGGGCTCTGCCCACGGCTGCAACGCCGGCCAGCACGGTGCCGTCTCCGTTCCCTCGCCTGTGCCGCCTCACACCACGGCACCTTAGAGAAGCCGCGAGGGCGGTCGCGTGCGCACGCATCGAGCCCGCGCCCATGCTGGGCAGGTGAGCTCCCGACTGCACGTTGTGTACGTCGACCACTGCGCCCAGCTATCGGGGGCGGAGCTAGCCCTGCTGCGCCTGCTGCCCGCCCTGGCGGAAGCGGTGGACGCTCACGTCCTCCTCGCCGAAGAGGGGCCGCTCGTGGCCAAGTTGGAGGCGGCCGGCGTCTCGGTTGAGGTCTTGCCCATGGCAGAGATCGCTCGGGGCCTGTCGAGGCACCGGGTCCAGCCCGGGCGCCTGCCCGGAGCGAGCGTCTTTCACACGGCCCGCTACATCGCCCTTCTGGTCCGCCGTCTGCGCCAGCTGCGTCCCGACCTGGTGCACACCAACTCTCTCAAGGCCGGCGTCTACGGCAGCGTTGCCGCCACCCTGGCCAGGGTCCCGGTCGTCTGGCACGCCCACGATTCGCTGGAGACGGAGTACCTGCCACCGGCGGCCATACGGATGGTGCGGACCATGGTCCGCCACCTCCCCGCCATGGTGATCGCAAACTCGCAGACCACCCGTGACCGCCTTGGGGCGCCGGGAGTACCGACTGCGGTGGTCCCACCCCCAGTTCATATCGAGGCCCTTTCTCGGTCCCGCCCGGCCGGCTCGCCCCTTCGAATCGGCATGGTCGGCCGGCTCGCGCCGTGGAAGGGTCAACATCTGTTCCTCGAGGCCTTCGCCCGGGCCTTCCCCGACGGGGCCGAGCAAGCAGTGGTGGTGGGGGCACCGTTGTTCGGGGAGACCGACTACGAGCAAGCGCTGCGCGACCACGTGGTGAAGTTGGGCCTAAGCGAACGGGTGGAGTTGACAGGCTTCCGGGACGACGTCGGTGCCGAACTGGAGAAGCTCGACGTACTGGTGCACGCCTCGCTG
>JAUJLZ010000257.1 GCA_030447125.1 Acidimicrobiales bacterium | reverse complement strand
GAGCCGGCACGAGCCGGGGAAGCGAAGGTGAAGACCATGGCCGAGGGCACGATCAGCGAACGACAGCGCGAGATCCTGCAGTTCATCGTCGACGAGCAACGCGACCGGGGCTTCCCCCCGTCGGTCCGTGAGATCGGCCTGGCAGTGGGCTTGACCTCGCCGTCGACCGTGCACACCCACCTCAACACGCTGGAACGACGGGGCTACATCCGACGTGACCCCACCAAACCTCGAGCCATCGAGCTCTGCTACGACCCCGGTTCGGGGACCACCGCCGAGCGCCGCCCCGTCAACCACGTCCCCCTGGTCGGCGACGTTGCCGCCGGCGCCAACGTGTTGGCCCAGGAGAACGTCGAGGAGCTGGTGCCCGTCCCGGCCGACCTCACCGGCGACGGCACGCTCTTCATGCTACGTGTACGGGGAGAGTCGATGATCGACGTCGGCATCCTCGACGGCGACTTCGTCGTCGTCCGCCAACAACCCGGCGCCAACGACGGCGACGTGGTGGTGGCCGGCATCCCCGGCGAAGAAGCCACGGTCAAGACCTTTCGACGCGAGGGCGACGATGTCATCCTCGTCCCCGCCAACGCCAGCTTGTCACCGCAGCGCTACCGATCGGAAGAGATCGCGATCTTTGGTAAAGTCGTCACGGTTCTGCGCCGATTGTAGAGAAGCGGGAAAAGGCGGCACCGCGCCGGCACCACGCAGGAGGGCTCACATGCAGCGGATCTTCGGGGTGCTCGCGCTCGTTCTCGGTCTCGTCCTCGCCCTCCCGGCGGTGGCCACGGCCAGCAACGACCCGTTCTTCAGCCAGCAGTGGGGGTTGGAAGCCATCGGCGCCGAGACGGCGTGGAGCCAGGGGCGGGGCGCAGGCATGATCATCGCCATCGTCGATACCGGCATCGACCTCGACCATGAAGATCTGGCGGGCAAACTGGTGAACGGCGCCTCCTTCACGGGCGCCTCCTCCCCCCAAGACGACAACGGGCACGGCACGCACGTGGCCGGCATCGCCGCCGCCAGCACTGGCAACGGAGCCGGCGTGGCCGGGGTGGCCCCCGATGCACGCATCCTCCCGGTCCAAGTCCTCAACTCAGAGGGCATCGGTTCGGTGAGCGACGTGGCTGACGGGATCCGTTTCGCCGCCGACAACGGGGCCGACGTGATCAACCTCTCCTTTGGCGAGGTCTCCACCGACGTCGACCTGGCCACCGACTTCACCGACGCCATCCGCTACGCCTGGGCCCAGGGGGCCATCCCGGTGGTGGCCGCCGGCAACGACTTCGTGCGCACCAGCGCCTTCACCGACGAGCCCGCCCTGGTGGTCACCGCCACCGGGCGGGACGACATCCGCCCGGGCTACGCCAGCGGCGTGGGCAACGCCCAGTGGGGCATGGCCGCTCCGGGAGGGGACGGGACCGTCGGCTCCGACGAGGGCTGCGATGCCGACAGGGGGATCGTCTCCACCTACACCGACGACCGCTACGCCTGCCTGGTGGGCACGTCGATGGCGGTGCCCCACGTCGCCGGGGCGGCGGCCGTGCTCCGCAGCATGGGCCTGTCGCCCCAGCAGACCGTCGACCAGCTCCTCTCCAGCGCCGACGACGTAGGCAGTGAAGGCCGAGACGCCACCTTTGGTGCTGGTCGGTTGAACCTGGCTCAGGCGGTGCAAGCGGGGACGCCGGCCACGACGACCACGGCGGCGCCGACCACCACCACCGAGGCACCGGCGAGCATCGCTGCGGCCCCCACCACCACTCCCGCCCCCACGACCACGACGCAGGCCCCCACGACCACGACCGAGGCCCCCCCGACCACCACCGAGGCGCCCACCTTCAGCCTGCCGCCGACCACCGCCGCACCGGTCGAGCCGCCCGGTGGCCAGGCCATCGCCCTCCTGCCTGACGAGGGCGACGGCACCGCCCGCTACGTGTTGGCCGTGCCCGCCGCGCTCCTGCTGGCCGGCGTGGGCTCGGCCACCTGGCGGGTGCGCCGCCAGCTCTCCTCTCCCTAGGAGGCCAGTCCGAGGAGTCAGCCACCGGGCCAGGAAGGTCAGCCGCCGGGACCCGCCACCACCAGATCGACCAGGGCGGCGTAGGTGGCCTCGAGTGGTACCCGCTCCACCCGCTCGTCGGGATGGTGGGCGAGGGTGGGCTCCCCGGGCCCGAGGTTGCAGGCGGGAATCCCGAGACTGGCGAAGCGGGCCACGTCAGTCCAGCCCAGCTTGGCCCGCACGGTCATGCCCGAGCGCGCCACCAGGGCCTGCAGCAGGGGATGGTCGAGCGCCGGCCGGGCGCTCGGGGCGACGTCGACCAGTTCCAGGTGGTCGTCGGGCCCGAGCACCGGCGCCAGCAGGCGTCGCAGCTCCCCCTCGGCCTCGTCGGGCGTTCGGTCGGGAGCGAAGCGGTGGTTGAGGGTGAGCCGGGCCCGGTCGGGGACGACGTTGCCGGCCACGCCACCCTCCACCGCCACCGCCTGGAGGGCCTCGGCGAACTCGCACCCGTCGAGCACCGGCTGGCGTCCCTCGTAGCCGGCCACCACCTGGAGCAGGGGGCCGAGGCGGTGCACGGCGTTGATCCCCATCCAAGGTCGAGCGGCGTGGGCCCGCTTGCCCACCAACTCGGCCACCAGGCGCATGGTTCCCTGGCAGCCCGCCTCGATCACCCCACCGGTGGGCTCGCCCAGGATGGCGGCGTCGCCGGCCAGGAGCTCGGGCCGGGCCGCAGCCAGGTGGCCGAGGCCGTTGTGACGGGCCTCCACCTCCTCGGCCGCGTAGAAGACGTAGGTGAGGTCGACGGCGGGCTCGTCGACCTGCTCGGCCAGCTCGAGGAACACTGCCAGACCCGACTTCATGTCGGACGCACCCAGGCCCCAGACCACGTCACCCTCGATGCGAGACCGCTCGTTGCCGTTGGCCGGCACGGTGTCGAGATGGCCGGCCATGACCAGCCGCCAGCGCCGGCCGAGGGTGGTCCGGGCCACCACGTTGTCCCCGAGACGCTCCACGGCCAGACCCGGTCGGGCCGCCAGGCGCGCTTCGACGTGATCGGCCAGGGTCTGCTCGTGGTGGCTGACCGAGGCGATGTCGACCAGCTCGGCCGTGCGGGCCAGGAGGTCGGTCACCGCCGGGCCTGCTCGACGTCTTGGTCGGCGGGCCTGCTCGACCGCCGGCCCTCGGGCCTGCGCGCCGGGCACCTCACACCGCAGTGCCGTGGGTGCGCAGCACCTCGTTGAGCTGGGCCTTCTCGTGGCGCTGACCCTCGG
>JAUJLZ010000256.1 GCA_030447125.1 Acidimicrobiales bacterium | reverse complement strand
ACTCCTGCATCTTCTTCACCCGCCCGCTGATGGTGGAGAAGTTGGTGAGCATGCCGCCGAGCCAACGCTCGTTGACATAGGGCATGCCGCAACTGGTGGCGGCGAAGGAGATGGGGTCCTGGGCCTGCTTCTTGGTGCCGATGAACAACACGGAGCCGCCGTCGGCGACGAGGTCGCGCACGAAGACGTAGGCCGTCTCGATCCGACGCAGCGTCTGCTGGAGGTCGATGATGTAGATGCCGTTGCGCTCGCCGTAGATGAAGCGCTTCATCTTCGGGTTCCACCGCCGGGTCTGGTGGCCGAAGTGGACACCCGCCTCGAGCATTTGCTTCATGGTCACGACCGGCGCCACAGGTGCCTCCTTGGATGGACGGTTGACGATCTCCGAGCGCCGCGCTCTTTGGGGAGCGACCGTCGACAGGCGTCGGAGGGAACCGATTGGGAAGCGCTCAGCATACCGGTCCGCTCAGCCAGCGCCGGCTGGCGCGGCCAGACGCTGGGACGGGCGAGAAATGGGGTGGGAACGACGGAAAGCACCTGAGGGAGTGGGGGCCTGGCGGTCGAGCCACATCGCCCCCAGCCCGGCGACCAGGCCGAGGGCGTCTTCGCCCAGGCTGATCCCGGCAGCCAGGGCGAGGTCGCCGGCAAGATCGCGACAGGTCGGACCCAGCCCGGCCAGGGCGAGGGCCAGTTCCCGCTGGGTCAGTGCCGACCCCGGGAGCTCGGCGTGGGCCGAGACGCCGTCGAGGGGGACCATGACGTTGGTGGCCCCGTCGAGCGAGCTCTGGAGCCCGGCCACGACGAGATCACCACCTGCGGCGATCGAGGTGACCCTGGTCCCGGTCGGCAGGGGCCGGGCGTTGAGCGCATCCATGAAGTCGGACGACTCGGCCAGCTGAGCGGCGGCCGCTGAGGCCCCGTCGGCCGAGCCCCCGGTGACCTCGGCGGTGACCGTCTGGCTCAGCTCACCTATGCCCGTGGTACCGAGCAGGGCGTTGGCCGTGGCCCCGTCGGCGCCGGAGTGGGGGGCGCCCAGGGTGACCAGGTTGGCCACCGGACGACCGGCGTCGAGCGCCAAGCGGGCCACCACCCCGCCCTGGGAGTGGGCCACGACATCCACGGGGACACCGGGGTGGGCGGCGGCGACGGCGTCGAGGAGCTCCCCGAGGCGTTGCCCGGCCATCTCCAGGTCGGCGGTCGACTGCTCGGGGCCGTAGTCGCTGACCGGGACACCCGACAAGCGGCCCGTTCCCGGGGTCCGGCCCCCGGCGTAGGAGAACTGGGCCACGTCGTCGGCGGCATAGCCGAGGGCGGCGGTGTCGACATCGAGCACGTCGGCCCCCACTGAGGAGGAGCCGAAGCCGGCCACGAGCACCGCGATGCGTCGCTCGGGAGGAGGTGGTGGCGGCGGCTTCGACGGCGACGTGCAGTGGGCCTGGGTTGCCCGAAAGCGTTCGGCCCGCTCCCATTGCTCGACTACGTGGACCAAGAACAGCGGGGTGATGGGGAGCTGGCTGGCGTAGGTGGCGAGCACGACCGCCTGGGCCCACAACGACTCCACCTCGCCCCGCAGCGACTCCCAGCCGACCTGGGCCGCCCGCCCGGCCAGCGAGTGGGCTTGGGCCGCCGCCGCCACGGCAGCCTCAGCCGCCCTGGAGAAGGCACCATCGGCTGCCTCGCCCAACGTCCCGGCGCCGGCCTGGACCCCACGCCAGGCGCCGCCGACGACCTGGCCCACCAGCTCGACGACCAGGCGGCGCTCCTGGGTCGCCCCCTGGTCCTGGCGCAACTCCACGGGGATGAGGTGGACCTCGACGGGGCCGCCGGCCAGGAGGAGGGTGGGGTCGAGGTAGCGCTCGCCGGCCCGCACCCCGAAGTGCAGGACCGGGCCGGCGGTCCCGATGACGTCGCCAGCGGCCACCTCCCGGCCCTGGGTGACGTTGACCGCCGAGAGGAAGGAGTAGCTGGTGCGCAGGCCGTCGGGGTGCAGCACCACCACGTGGCTCGAGGGCCCGATCCGCCCGGCAAAGGTGACCTCGCCCTCAGCTGACGCCCGAACCGCCTCGCCGGGGGTGGTGGCGTAGTCGATACCCCGGTTGCCGGCGGCGTAGGGCGTGGTCGGAGGACGGAAGCCGTCGACCACCGGCGCGTCGACGGGAGGACGGTGGAGAGGGTTGGTCTGGGAGAGGGCGGGCACGGCGGCGGCCACGATGCAGGTGGCCACGACCACAGCGGCGAGCGACGATCGCCGGAGAGCGGGGTAGGTGCGGCGCAGGAACGCGCTGGGGTGGGCGGGTACGAGACCCGGGCCCGGGCGGGACGAGGGCATGGCTTCCCCCTGGACGGGTGGCGTCAGAGGGGGAAGTGCCGGGAGAGGCGCTCGTCGCACGAAAAGACAGGACGAGCGCTGGTGACGCTATCGCATCTGCTCGCTGCGGGAAAGGGGTGAGCTATCCCGCCAGGGGCTAGGCGGTCTGGCGGTCGATGGCGAGCTTGGAGCGGAGGTGGATGACCGCCTTGGTGTGGATCTGACAGACCCGGCTCTCGCTCACGCCGATCACCTGGCCGATCTCGCCCAGGGTCAGGCCTTCGTAGTAGTAGAGCGTGAGCACGAGCTTCTCCCGCTCAGCCATCCGGTTGATGGCATCGGCGAGGATCTGGCGCATCTCCTCGACTTCGTAGGTGGCCATGGGACCAGCGGCGGGGTCGGCGACGGTGTCGCCCAAGGTCAGGCTCTCGCCCCGCTCTCCGCTCACCACCATGATCTCGTCGAGGGCCACCAGTCCCACGAAGGAGATCTGGCCGAGGGCCGACTGGAGCTGGGCGTCGGTCATGTCGAGCTCGCTGGCCAGCTCGGCGTCGGTGGGGGAACGTCGCTGCTCGGATTCGAGCTTGGAGAAGGCGGCCTCGATGGCCCGGGCCTTGAGCCGCACGGACCGCGGCACCCAGTCGATGGAGCGGAGCTCGTCGAGGATGGCCCCTTTGATCCGCGAGATGGCGTAGGTCTCGAACTTGAAGCCGCGATCAGGTTCGTACTTGGCGATCGCATCGATCAACCCGAAGATCCCGTTGCTCACCAGGTCGCCCTGCTCGATGTTCTGGGGCAAACCACCCGCCACGCGCCCGGCCACGTACTTCACCAGCGGCGAGTAGTGGATGATGAGCTGGTCACGAAGCTCGACGGCGCCGCTCTGTTTGTAGTCGGCCCACAGCCGGGCCAGCTTCTCCTTCTGGGTCTGGTTGTTCCGCTCGTCCTGCGCCCGCTCGTC
>JAUJLZ010000255.1:1984-3270 GCA_030447125.1 Acidimicrobiales bacterium | reverse complement strand
GAACAAGGCCAAAGAGGTGGGCAAGCTCCGCATCGAGGGCAAGGACTACGAGGTCGCCGACGGCGACGTCCTCGAGTTCCGCTTCAACGTCTGATCCGATCGGGTCGACGGCCTGATCTATGGCGCTGCTGGTGCGCGACGGCGAGGTGCTGGGACCGCTCGAGGTGGCCGCCTCGGTGGCGGCCCGGAGCAAGGGTCTGCTGGGAAGGGACGGGATCGACGGAGGCTTGTTGTTGCGCCCGGCCATGTCGGTGCACACGCTCGGCATGCGCTTCGCCCTCGACCTGGCCTACTGCGACGCCGACCTGGTCGTGGTCGACCTCGCCACCATGGCGCCCTGGCGCCTCGGGCGGCCCCGCCTGCGTGCTCGCAGCATCATCGAGGCCGAGGCCGGCACCTTCGCCCGGTGGCGCCTGCAGGCCGGTGACCGCCTGGAGATCCGGCCGTGAGCGGCGGCGGGCAACGCCGGGGAAGCCTGGCCATCGTGGCCACACCCATCGGCAACCTGGAGGACCTGTCGCCCCGTGCCCTGCGCACCCTGGCCGAGGCCGATCTCGTGGTGTGTGAGGACACCCGCCACACCCGGCGCCTCCTCTCGGCCGCCGGGGTGGCCTCGCCGCCAATGCTGGCTGCCCACGAGCACGCCGAGGCGTCCCAGGTGTCCACGGTCGTCGAGCGGTTGGCGGAGGGCGCCCGGGTCGCACTCGTGTCCGACGCCGGCCTGCCCGGCGTGTCCGACCCCGGCGAGCGGCTGGTGCGGGCGGCGGCGGATGGCGGCTTCGAGGTCGTGGTCGTCCCCGGACCCTCGGCCGCGCTCGCCGGCCTGGTCGCCAGTGGCCTGCCCACCGAGCGCTTCGTCTTCGAGGGCTTCTTGCCTCGCCGCGGCTCCGGCCGGACCGCGCGCCTGGCCGCCCTAGCCAGCGAGCAGCGCACGGCGGTGCTCTTCGAGGCCCCCCACCGGCTGGCTCGGACGCTCAGTGACCTGGCCGCGGCGATGGGAGGGGATCGAGCCGTTGCCCTGTGCCGGGAGCTGACCAAGCTGCACGAGGAGACCTGGAGAGGGACGCTGGCCGCGGCCGTGGCTCGGGCCAACGAGGTCGAACCCCGGGGGGAGTACGTGGTGGTGATCGCGGGTGCCGCCCCTGCGCCCGGCGCCACCGACCGGGACCTGACCGCCGCCCTGGAGCGGGCACGGGCGTCAGGCCGGTCCACCCGGGACGCGGTCGCCGAGGTGGCCGCGGCCTACGACGTATCGAGGCGCCGCGTCTACGACCTCGCCCTCGGCG
>JAUJLZ010000255.1:0-1884 GCA_030447125.1 Acidimicrobiales bacterium | reverse complement strand
GGCCAGGCCGACCGGCTCTAGCGACCCCGGCTGTCCGAGCGGGGGTCGCGCGGCGAAGTCCCCACTGAGGGCCGCCCGTCGGCATCGACCGTCTCGCCCTCGAGTTCGGGCATCCGCCCGCCCAGGTACATCGCTCCGGCAGTGCCGCCCGCCAGCGCCCCGGCGATGCCGCAGATCAACAGCCGGCCCACCAGGGACAGGCCCGCGATGGGGATGAACGCCAGGGGCAGGAGCACCACCAGGCCGATGGCGCCGCCCACCAGGCTTCCCATGAGCAGGCCCTTCCACTGGGCGTCGCTCGACGCCGGCACCCCCGGTCCGCCCCAGACTTGATCGGACTCACCGCGTTGCTCGGCCTCCAGGGCGCCCGCGTCGCCCCGCTCGTTCGATTGCTGGGCGTACTTGTTCTGCTCCGCCGGATCGGTGGCCTGGTCGATCCGGCCCTCGGCCTTGCGGACGACGTCGGATTTGCGGTCGTTGGCCATGGCTTCCTCCCTCAGGGCGACGCGCGGGGGCGCGTACAGGTAGTCGCTACCCTTGCCACCGGCGAGGAGAAACCCGGCGGATGGGGTAGGCCCACCAGGGTCAACACGACGACGACGACGAGGAGTCGGACATGAAGTTCCTGGTGCTGTGGCGAATCGAGCTCTCCCGACTGTCGGGCGAGGTGCTCAAGGCAGTGATGTCGATGCCCGACCATGCCAAGCCCCTGGAGGACCAGGGCAAGATCTTGAGCCGCTACCACGTCGTCGGCGCCCACGGGGGAGCCTGGATCTACCAGGTGGACTCCAACGAGGAGCTGGAGATGCTGCTCGTGCGCTCGCCGGTCTACAACGTCTCGACCTATCAGGTCTTCCCGCTGGCTGACATGAGCACGCTCCCGGTCCAGACGGCCTCGGCCCAGACCTAGCGACCGAAGCGAACGAGAGACGGTGCTGTACGTCGGCACGTCCGGCTGGCAGTACCGCGACTGGCGAGGCGTGCTCTACCCCGAGGGTCTGGCCATGCGGGGGTGGCTGGATCACTACGTCGGCGCCTTCGCCACCGTCGAGGTCAACAACACCTTCTACCGCCTGCCTCCCACCGAGACCTTCACCTCATGGGCCGGCGCGCTTCCCGCCGACTTCGTCATGGCCCTCAAGGTCAGCCGCTACCTCACCCACATCAAGCGCCTCTCGGACCCGGCCGAGCCTGTTGCCCGCTTCTTGGAACGCAGTGCCCCGCTCGGCCGGCAGCTAGGGCCGGTCCTCCTGCAGCTCCCGCCCAACCTCGCCGCCGATCTTCCTCGCTTGGTCGACACCCTCGATCGGTTCCCGCCGAGCTGTCGGGTGGCGGTGGAGTTCCGTCACCCGTCCTGGTTCGATGATGAGGTGGCCGCGCTGTTGGCGGAGCGCAATGCCGCGTTGTGCCTGACCGACCGGGGATCGCGGGTCACCGGGCCTCTCTGGCGGACGGCCGACTGGGGCTATGTCCGCCTCCACGAGGGCCGGGCCCACCCCCACCCCTGTTACGGCGACGCCGCGCTGGCCCACTGGGTGAAGCGCCTGGGCGAGCTGTGGCCGGCAGACGAGGACGTCTTTGTCTACTTCAACAACGACCCCCGAGGATGCGCCGTGCGCAACGCCGTTCGCTTCGCCCACCTGGCTGAGCGCCAAGGGCTGCACCCCACCAGGGTCCCCCCTAGCCCCTAACAGGCGGCGGCGTTCTCCCTGACCTGGCGCTTGAGGCGGCCGAGGATGGCACCCATGCCCCGGAGGCGGAGGCTGGAGATGGCCTCGGCCAGGCCCATCTGGGTGTAGAAGTCGTTGGGAACGGCGAGGACCTCTTCCACGGTCGCCCCGTTGAGGCCCTCGGCCAGGATGCCGGCGAAGCCCCGGGTGGTGG
>JAUJLZ010000038.1:9593-11538 GCA_030447125.1 Acidimicrobiales bacterium | reverse complement strand
CCAGGCGCTGGGCCAGGGCCGGCGCCTGGGACTGCTCCCACACCAGGCGCACCGGTCGGCGCCCGGGTGCGACGGGATGGACGTGGGCGGCGGGGGCGACGTGCTCCCAGCGCCGGCCGTCGCCCACGGCCGCCACCAGTTCGAGGTCGACCTGGTCGGTGGCCGACAGGGCCTCGACCAGGCGCAGCACGTAGATGCCGGCCCCGGCCGGTCGTGCGGGCACCGCCGACACGTCGAGGGCCACCCGGGGACGGGCCTCGCTCACCCCACGGCTCCGGAAAGGGCATGGCGGTAGGCGACGGCGTGGGCGTGGGCGCTGCGGTCCCAGGTGAACTCCCCCGCCCTGACCAGACCGGCGGCCACCCGGTCAGCCCGGTGTTCGTCGTTGACGAGCAGGCGCTCGAGTGCCCCGGCCAGGGCGTCGACGTCACCCACCGCCACCACCGTCGTCGCCCCACCCCCCACCTCCACCAGGGCCCCGGCATCGCTGGTCACGACCGGGCACCCTCGGGCCATGGCCTCGATCAGCGGAAGACCGAAACCTTCGTAGCGACTGGGCAGGGCAAGAGCCACGGCGGCACGGTACAGGGCATCGAGGTCGGCGTCATGGGCAGCCCCGAGGGCGACCACTCCGGCCCCCGAGAGGTCCAGCGCCGCACCCCACCCCTGAGCGCCCGCCAGCACCAGGCCGAGGTCGGGATGGGCCCGGCGCAGGGCGGCGTGGGCAGCCAGCAGGTCGGCCACACCCTTGCGGGGCTCCAGGGTGCCCACGAACAACACGAAGGGTGGACGCACGTCGGGGTGCAAACGTGACGCGCCATCCGCCTCGAGGCTGCCGGGCGCCGAGACGACGTCGACCCCGTGGGGTGCCACGTGCACCCGGTCCCCGTCGAAGCCCTCGGTCACCAGCTCGTGGCGCCCGTAGGCGGTGGGCACCACCACGGTCGCGGCCTCGCGCCGGGCCAGATCCAGGCCCCGACGGTGGAACGACACGCCCCGGGGGGTCAGGTGCTCGGGATGGAGCAGGAAGACCAGGTCGTGGACGGTCACCACCAGGGGACGACGGCCTGGGGGCGCCACGGCCAGGCTGGTGGCGTGCACCACGTCGCCGGGGACCCCGACCACCGGCCGGCGCAGGCGGTGCCAGGCCTCGTAGCGCAACGCCCCGGTGGGCCACCCCAGGTCGACATAGGCGCGGGCGACACCCGTGCCACCGGCCTCGGCCAGGCCGGCGGGAACCGGGCCGGCGGCAAAGGCCACGGGCTCGACACCGGCGGCGGGCAGCGCCCGCACCAGGTGCTCGACGTAGCGACCGATGCCGCCGGGGACCCGCTGGTGGAGCTGGCCCACGTGGACCGCCACCCTCATCGCCGCTGCCTGCCTCTCACCGCTCGATGATGCCCGCCCTCCCCCTGCCGTGCCCAAGCACGGCTGTACGGCAGCCGCTGAGGGTGACGGGTAGCCTCCGCGCCGTGAACTCTGCCGACGCCGAGCCCCGCTCGCCCCGTCGCCGGGCGCCGCTGGTGGCGACCACCCGCTCGCCTCCGGCTTCGGCGCCGGGCCCACCCGCTCCCCGGGTGCGCACGCCGCGGGCGACGGTGCCCCGGGCGGTCTGGCTGGTGACCGCCGTGCACGTGCTGTTCCTGGTCAGCTTCAGCGTGCTCGTCCCCACCTTCCGGGCCCCCGACGAGCTGTTCCACGTCGACCACATGCGCCGCCTGGCCGGCATCGTCGACGTCGCCGGCGAGGGCGTTGCTGGCGACGACCCTCTGGGTGGAGACGGTGGCGCAGCCGTCGTCGCCCCGTCGCTCCTGGCCGCCGCCGCCTCCTCGCCCGCCTACACCAGGGGGGCCCCGCCGGTCGACATCGGCGACGCCGTCCCGCCTGGAGACCGACCGACCTTCGTCGAGCTGGCCGCCGGCCCCGCCCCGGACGACCCGGGCGA
>JAUJLZ010000038.1:8252-9493 GCA_030447125.1 Acidimicrobiales bacterium | reverse complement strand
GCCGAGCCCGACGTGGCCAACCCCGTCGCCCGGCGCCCCCCGCTCGCCTCGTGGCTGGGCGCCGCCGTCCTGGCCGCCGCCGACGCCGTGCTCCCCGGTTGGCCGTGGTCGTTCGACCGCACCGTCGCCCTGCTCCGGCTGGTCGACGTGGCCCTGGTCGCCACCATCCCGCTCCTCGCCTGGGCCTCGGCCCAGCGGTTCGGGTGCCCACCCCGCGCCTCGTTGACGGCGGCGGTGGCGGTGCTCGCCGTCCCCCAGCTCACCCACATCGGCTCGGTGGTGGGCGACGACGCCCTGGTGGTGACCCTCGGCGCCGTGGTGTTCCTGCTCGGTGCCCGAGTCGTCACCGGTGACTCGTCCCGGCGCACCGCGGTGCTGGCCGGGGTGGCCTGTGGCCTGGCCCTGCTCACCAGCGGCAGTGCCCTGGTGCTCGTGCCCTGGATGGTGGGGGCCTATTTCCTCTCGCCCCGACGCAGCACGGTGGGGGCCCCGAGCCCCGAAGAGCGGCGCCGGCGCCTCGGGCGCCCGCTCATCGTGGTCGCCATCTCCCTGGTCGTCGGCGGGTGGTGGCACCTCGGGAACCTCGTCGTCAACCGGGGGGTGGCCCTCGGCCTCGACCAAGGGCCGAGCGAGGGCCCGGGGGCCGGCTCGGGCCTGGCCAGCCGCCTCCTGGGCGACACCTGGGGCGCCTTCGGATGGCGAGAGGCGGTGCTGCCCACGGTGGCCGTGGTAGGCGCGACAGTCGTGCTCGTCACCGCCCTCGCGGTCGCCTTGGCCCGGGGTCGGGTACGGCCGGTGCGCCTCCGGTTGGCCTTCCTCCTGCTCCCGGCCTCTGCCCTGGCCGTGCTCGCCGCCGTGGCTGCGCCTGCGGCGGTGGTGTTCAGCGACACGCCCCTGCGGGTGGAGGGGCGGGTGGTCCTGGTCGGCCTGGTCGGCCTGGTGGTGGTGGCCGCAGTCGGCCTCGACCAGCTCCGACCCACACCGACGCGTGCCCTGCCCGCTGTGGTGTTCGTGGTCGCGGTGGGGCTCCAGCTCGTGGCCATGGCGGCCATCGTCCAGCGCTACTGGGCGGGGACGGGGCTCGGTCAGCGGTTCCGGGCTGTCCTCGCTTTCTCCCCGTGGCCGCCGGCGCTCGTCTTCTTCGCCGCCGTGGGCGCCCTGGGCGTGGTCGCCTGGGCCCTGGTGGAGCTCCTGCGAGGTTGGCGACGGCCGAGCGAGGTCCGGCTTGCGCCTGCGGGCGC
>JAUJLZ010000038.1:2515-8152 GCA_030447125.1 Acidimicrobiales bacterium | reverse complement strand
CGGAGTCCGCTTGACGGAGTCCGCTTGACCGGGACGCCAGCCAACGGCGACGACGACCCCACTGGTCGACGGCGCCGGGTCGGGCTGACCCTCGCCCGGGTGCTCTACCTGAGCGTGGTCGCCGCCGCCCTGGTCGCCCTCGGGTGGAGCCAGCGGGCGGACGTGGCCGGACTGATCGACGGCGCCCGCCTCGAGCTGCTCGCCGCCGCCTTGGCCGTGGCCTTCGTCCAGCTCGCCCTCATGGCCGGCTTCTGGGCCATGGGCCTGCGGGCGCTGGCCGAACCCCTGCCCTTCGCCACCGTGCTCGACGCCACCGCCCGCTCCCTGCTGGCCCGCTACATCCCGGGCAGCCTGTGGTACGCCCTGGGCCGCAGCGCCCTGCTCCGGCGCCAGCGGGTCTCGGGCCGTGCCCTCGGCGTGGTCGCCGTGCTCGAGACCGGTCTCAGCGTGGTGGTGGGCTTCGTGGTCGGAGCCGGGCTGTTGCTGGCCACCCGGCAGGTGGCCCCCGCCGTGGGGGTCCTGGCCCTGGTCGGCATGGTGGCGGTGGCAGCCGTGTGCTCGCCCCCGTCGGTCAACGTGCTCCTGGCCTGGATCGCCCGGCGGCGCGGAGGTACGCCCGTCCGCCTGGGTTGGTCCCCGTTCCTGGTGCTGGTGGCGTGGCTGGTGCTGTTCTGGGCCACCTCGGCCGTGTCCTTCGCCGTCTACCTCGCCGCCTTCCCCGGCGCCTTCCCCCCCCCGGACGGGCTGCCCCCCCTCCTGGAGGTGGCCGGAGCCTTCATGGTGGCCCGGACCCTCGGGATGTTGGCCGTGTTCGCCCCCCAGGGCCTCGGGGTCTTCGAGGTGGCAGTGGCCGCGCTGCTGGCCGTGGGCACCGCCGGGGCCGACGACTCCGGCCACCTGGCCAGCCTCGTGCTGGTGGTCGCCGGCTACCGGGCCCTGGTCCTGGTTCGTGACGCCGTGGCCGTGGCCCTGGCCGAGGCCCGCCACAGCACCCGCCCCGCCCCCGCCGGCTGAGCGCGGGTGCAGCCGTCCGACCGGTCGCCGGCCGTCCCACTGGTCCCAGCTCGGTGGGGTCGGGGTCGGAACACTGGGGAAACCGTGACGAGGGACCCTACGAGGGCGGGGAGGCCAGGTCCTTGTCCACCAGCAGGTTGAGGGTGCGGGCCAGGAAGGAGGCCATCTGGTCGCGCCGGACGTCCTCGCCGGGGGCGAACCTGGTGGCCGAGGTGCCAAGGGCGATCCCTTCGGCACTGATGGCGTTGATGGCGTCCTCGTGGGGGTCACCGTCGTCGTCGTCGAAGGCGTCGCCGCCGGCCTCGAGGTCGACCCCGGTCAGCTCCAGGGCCCGGTCGATGAACGACGCCATCTGGCCACGGGTCACCTCCAGCGCAGGCCCGAAGCAGTCGGCCGGCCTGCCCCCCACCCCGCCGCAGACCACGCCGGCGGCGGCCAGGCGGCGGATGGCGTCGGCGTGGGGGTGGTCGGGGGCCACGGCCAGGCCGGTGTCGGACGGACAGGAGAAGTCCACCTCGGCACCCGGCAGCAACCCCGGGTCGACCTCGTCGATCACCCGGGTCACAAAGGTGGCCATCTGGCCCCGCGGCACCCGTTGGTCCGGCCCGTAGCGGTCGCCGGGCAGGCCTCCCGCCCCGCCCTGGGTGACCCCGTACCAGGCCAGGCACTCGATGGCCTCGGCGTGCACGCCGGCGATGTCGCTGAAGCGGCCGACCGGCACCCTGTCGGCCGGGCAGGCCAGTTCGATGCCGGGGGGAACGCCAGCATCAGGCCGGGGCTCGACCGTGCTCGCCTTCTCGGCCGCCGCCGTGCGGACGAGGTCGAGCTCGTCGTAGAGCTGCTGGCCCGGGCACTCGGTCGAGGCTGCGTCACGGTGGCCCGAGATGGTGCGCAGGCTCACCGCCTGGCCGTCGAGGCCGGTCATGGAGGTCGAGGCCGTGGGGTCGACGCCGGCCAGGCCCAAGCGCCAGCCCAGCACCTGGGCCACGGCTCCTACCGACTGGCTGGTGGGCTGGGCCGTGCGGTAGTCGCCGATGACGGCCACCCCCACCGAGCCCGTGTTGAACCCGCCCACATGGGCACCGACGACGTTGCGGGCGATCCCCCCGGAACGGCCCTCCCAGATCTGGCCGGCCCGGTCGACGAGGAAGTTGTAGCCGATGTCGTCCCAGCCGTTGACGTCCATGTGGTACGCCTGGATGCCCCGCAACATCTCGGGCACGTCGGCCGGGGTGTAGTCGTTGGCGCTCACGGTGTGGTGCACGAAGCCCATCTTCAGCCGGGAGGCGACCTCCGACGTGGCCTTGGGCTGGCGGGCACCCCACGAGGAGCGGCTGGTGATGGGGGGGGCGTCAGGCGACGACGTGGTGGCGGCCAGGGCGAAGGCCTGGCTGGCCCCGCCCTCGTCGCGCACGAGGTGGACCTGCACTTCGTCGGCGCCCGGCGGCAGGTCGAGCTCGTAGCCGTCGGCCTGGCCCACCCAGATCGGTTCGCTGACGGCGCGGGGGTTGGCGTCCTCGCCCGAGCCGGGCGTGGCCCGGTCCTCGAAGTCAAGCTCGACCCACTCGTCCCAACCCTCGGGGGTGCGCACCCGGATCTGTCCTCCGTCGACGCCATCGCCGGCCCAGCTCACGCCGAGGAGCAGGAACGGGGCCACGTCGACCTGGCTGGGGGCCACGTCGGCGCCGGCATCGAGCTCGGCCTCGACCTCCGGCGGCAACCCCACCGTCTGGGTCACCGCCTCGCCCCCGTTGACCAGCGTGGCGGTGGGGACGGGCGAGGACGAGGCCGCGAGCAGGACGAGCACGGCCACGACGCCGAGGGGCGAGCCCCAGGACCGGGCGCGTCCCACAGGGTGGCGGAGGACGGGGAAAGGCATGGCGGACTCCGGGGGAAGGGGGGTTGCGGACAGAGCTGGGCTAGAGCGACGCCGGCTCCACCTCGTTGGCAGGTTTGGACACCCGGACCACGAGATCGGCCAGCAGGCCGAGGACGAACAACTGGAAGGCGGCGAAGAAGATCAACAGGGTGTTGGTGGCCAGCCGGAGGTCCTTGTCGACCACGTCGTAGCCGAGCTTGAGCGTGCCGAGGGCGAAGAGAGCGCTGGCGAGAGGGATGAAGACCCGCAGCGGGTTGTAGGACAGGACCAGACGCACGATCTGGGCCAGGTAGCGCTTGGTGTCGGTCCACCAGTGGAACTTCGAGGTGCCGGCCCGGGTCTCGTAGTTGATGGGCAGATAGCGCACCGAGTACCCGTTGGCCAGGAAGGTCATGGTGAGCGTGGTCACGCAGGAGAAGCCGGGCGGCAGCAGGTGCAGGTACTGCAGGGCCACCGAGCGGCGAAAGGCCCGGAACCCGGAGTTGAGGTCGGGGATGTCGGTCTTGGTGAGGTAGCTGGCCAGGACCCGGGCGAACCACTTGGCCGGCACCCGCAAGGCCTTGGCCGTACCCTGCTCGGAGGTGCGGGCCCCCACCACCTGGTCGGCGCCGTCGAGGGCTTTGACCAGCAGGGCGATCTGGTCGTTGGGGTAGGTCATGTCGGCGTCGGTCCAGACCACCACCCGGCCCCGGGCGGCCCGAGTGCCGGCGCTGCGGGCCGAGCCCGTCCCCCGGTTCTGGGGGAAGCGGATGAGACGGATGCCCTCGAGGGCCAGGAGCTGCTCGGAGGATCCGTCCGACGAGCCGTCGTCGACCACGACGATCTCGTAGCGGTAGGGCGAGGCGTCGAGCCCGGCCTGGATGCGATCGATCTCAGCGACCAGGTGGCCGTGCTCGTTGTAGACGGGCAGCACGACGCTGACGTCGATCTCGGGCTCGCTGATCTCGGGCTCGCTGGCCGCATCACTGTGACTGGTGTTCATGGTGAGGCTCCGCCGGGACTCTACCGCGTGCTCATGCACCCACCGCTCGTGCGATCTCTTTCAACAGTCGAGCGTGGCGGCAGCGACGGTGCACAGCTCGTGGCTCCGGCCAGGGTCGAGCGCGCCCAAGCGGCGGACGAGCATCGACTTGGGGAACGGTCGGAGGTTGTCGAAGCTGGCTGCCGACGGAAGGGGAAGTCCTTCGGCGGGGCCCAGCGACAACTCGCTCGGCACCTCCCGCACATGGGTGGTGACCGGCGCCACCAAGACCCGCTGCATGACCTGGTTGGCCGCATCGCGACTGACGATGAGGAAGGGCCGGCCCTTCTCGTCCGGCGACTCGCCCCACCACAGCTCACCTCGGGCTACCACCACCGCTCCCAGGGCTCCTCCTCGATGGCGCCGATCGCCAGCCGGGTCGCCTCGGTGAGCTCACCCTCGCTCTCCGGGCGCCGCCGAAACCCCTCGGCGAAGGACGCGTCCACGCGGTGCCGCTCGTGGCCGTGAACGAGCGCTTGGACCGCGGTGCGCACCGCCTCTGATCGGCTGGCAAAGGAACCTTCGGTCACGAGGCGGTCGAGCGCAGCCGCCTCCTCGTCACCCAGCTTGACCGCGATCTGCACCGTCATACCCCGAGCATACTGACGAGCATGACGCCAGCCCGGGCCGAGGCCGACCGCCTGCACGTCTTCCTCGGGACCAAGGCGCAGTACATCAAGACCGCCCCCCTGCTGCGGCTCATGGACGAGCGGAGAATCGACTACCGCCTGGTCGACTCCGGCCAGCACGCCCAGCTCAGCACCGGCCTGCGCACCGAGTTGGGGGTGCGGGCCCCCGACCACATCCTGGGTGGTGCCGCCGACGTCGACTCGCTACCCCAGGCCCTGGTCTGGGCCAGCCGGTTGGCGGCCAGGTTGGGATCGCCGGCCTGGCTGCGCCGGGAGGTCTTCGGGGGGGCCGGGGGGATCTGCGTGGTCCACGGCGACACGCCCACCACCTTGTTGGCCACGGCCATGGCCCGGCGGGCAGGGCTGCGGGTCGCCCACCTGGAGGCCGGCCTGCGCTCGCACAACCTGGCCCACCCCTTCCCCGAGGAGCTGATCCGCCTGGTGGTCATGCGCCAGGCCGCCCTGCTCTTCGCCCCCCACCCCGAGGCCGTGGCCAACCTGGCCGCCATGGGGGTGGCGGGCCGGGTGGTGGCGGTGGCGGCCAACACGTCGGTGGACGCCGTGCGGGCCGCACCTGGGGCTGGAAGTGACGGTGACGGTGGAGGACCGGTCGTCGTCACCATGCACCGGGTGGAGAACCTCTACCGCCGGACGGTGGTGCAGCGCCTGGTCGACGCCGTGGTGGGGCTGGCCGACCGCCAACCGGTGCGCTTCGTGGTCCACGGCCCCACCTGGGAGGCCCTGGCCCGGGGAGGCCACGAGTCCCGGCTGCGCCAGGCCGGCGTGGACCTGGTCCCCCTGGCCGCCCACCACGAGTTCGTGGCCATGCTGCGGGCCGCCCCGCTGGTGATCACCGACGGGGGCAGCGTGCAGGAGGAGTGCGCCCTGCTCGGCGTGCCCACCCTGGTCTGGCGCCGCCACAGCGAGCGGGCCGACGGCGTGGGCGCCAACGTGGTGGTCTCGGGCCACGACCCCGCCGTCGAGCGGGCCTTCCTGGCCGACCCCAGCCGCTACCGCCGCCCCCCGGCCCTGCCCGACTGCAGCCCGTCCGAGGAGATCCTCGACGTCCTCCTGGCCGAGCTCTGATCACCTTC
>JAUJLZ010000038.1:0-2415 GCA_030447125.1 Acidimicrobiales bacterium | reverse complement strand
GAGGGGTGGGTCAGTCGCCCCGCAGGATCGACAGGAGGCGCAGGATCTCGATGTAGAGCCACACCAGCGTCACCATGATGGCGAAGGCGGCGAACCACCCGAAGCGCTCGGGCAGGCCCTGGCGGGCGCCCTTTTCGACCATGTCGAAGTCGAGCACGAGGTTCATCGAGGCCAGGCCGATGGCCACCACGCCCACGAGGATGCCGAGCGGGCCTTCCCGCAACCCGAGACCGCCGTCGGTGAAGAAGCCGGCGATGAGGTTGACCACCACCAGGGCGAAGAAGCCCATGGTGGCACCCACCACCATCTTGGTGAACTTGGGGGTGACCCGGATCTTGCCGCTGCGGTACAGCGCCAGCATGACGCCGGTGACCCCAGCTGTGCCGGCGACCGCCTGCACGACGATGCCGGGGTACAGGGAATTGAAGAACTGGCTGATCCCGCCGAGGAAGACACCCTCGATGGCGGCGTAGGCGAGGATGACGCCCGGGTTGGTCACCTGCTTGAAGATGATGACCAGGGCCAGCACGAGGCCGACGATCGCCGCGGGGAAGGCCAGCCCGCCCAGGCCGAGCACCCACGTGGCCGCACCGGTGAGCACGGCCACGCCGAGCAAGATCGCCGTGCGCTCCACCACGCTGTCCACGGTCATGCGCCCGGTCTGCCTGGCGGTGGCGCTGGGCGCCCCGTAGGCCTCCTCGAGGGGGTCGAGCGTCGGCGTCTGGTTGAGCCCGCCGGCGAAGGCCGGGCTGCGGTTGAGGGCGGGGTTGCTGCTGGAACGCACCGTCATCTCCTCCTCGGGGAGGCGGGCACGGCGCCCGTCTCAGAACGGAGATCAGCGTACCGGTCACAGCGTTTGGCGAGCGGGCGCGCTCCCAGCCGAGGATCGGCTGGGGACTCCCCTACAGCAGGGTGGCGGCCATGGTGGCCAGCGGGCTGCGCTCGCCCTGGGTGAGGCGGATGTGGCCGAAGAGGCGGCCGCCCCGGCCGCCCCCCAGCGCGGCGGTGAGCACCGACATGGCGTTGTTGTGGGCCGACAGGAAGGGGGCGTCGATCTGGCTGGTGTCCCCCGTGAACACCACCTTGGTGCCTTCGGCGGCCCGGGTGAGCACGGTCTTGGCCAGGCTCGGCTCCAGGTTCTGGGCCTCGTCGAGCAGCACCCAGGTGGCGTGCAGGGACCGCCCCCGCAGGTAGGCCACCGAGTCCATGGTGAGGCGGCCCTCAGAGGTGATCTGGGTGATGGTCTCGTCGGCCACGCCCTTGCGCCGGCCGTCGCTCATGGCCACCACGGCGTCGTGGATGGCGCCCATCCACGGGTCGAGCTTCTCCTCGCGGGTACCGGGGAGGTACCCGAGCTCTTGGCGGCCGACGGCCACCACCGGACGGTAGATGGCCAGCCGTTCGTAGCCCCGGTTGGCCGGGTTGTTCCACACCTGCTCCAGGCCGGCGGCGATGGCCAACAAGGTCTTGCCCGTGCCCGCCGGTCCGTCCAGGGCCACGACGGAGACCTCGGGGTCGAGCAGCAGGTCGAGGGCGAAGCGCTGCTCGATGTTGCGGGGCTTGAGGTCAAAGGCCTCGAGGTTCGGGCGCAAGAGGAAGAGCCGGGTGCCGTTGCGCCTGGCCAGGGCCGACTGCTGGCCGGCCCGCAGCACGGCGAACTCGTTCTCGTGCAGGGCGTCGTCGTCGACCACGTCGGTGACCTCCACGCTGCGACGCTCGAACAGCTGGTCGATCACCGTCCCGTCGAGGTTCTCAAGAGTGTGCCAGCCGGGCGAGTCGAGATGGCGGCCGTAGGCAGGGAGGGGGACGTACTCCCGGGCTATCAGCCCGAGGTGGGCAGCCTTGATCCGCAGGGCGGCGTCGTTCGACACCACCTCCACGAGGCGTCCCTCGACCTGCAGGCCGAGGGCGGTCCCGATGATGCGGTTCCCGGCCTCCGACGGATCGAGGTAGTGGTGGCGCAACAGGGTGTGGTTGACCCCGTTGACCAGGATGGCCAGGGTGCCGCCGTGGTCGAGCTTGACCGGCTCGACCAGCGACCCGCCCGCGGTCACCCGCAGCAACTCGAGGGCCCGCAGTGCCTCGCGGGCAGTCTGGCCCACGCCGTCGAGGCGGGACTTGAGCCCGTCGAGCTCCTCGATCGTGGTGAGGGGGACCTTGAGGTCACATCCCTCGAACTGGTTGATGGCGTCAGGGTCGGCGACCAGCACCGAGGTGTCGAGCACGACGGTCTTCCTCGGGGCGGTGGCGCGGGAGAACATGGAGGTGGGGCTCATGACCGGGCGACTCCTCAGGGGGTGGGGCGGCCTGGTCGCTGCACTCCCAGGCCAGCGCGGGTCGACATCGCCACCACCATGCCAGCCGGAGATGGCGCTTCGGTGGACCGCCACGACCGGTCTGAACGGGAGATGAGCA
>JAUJLZ010000254.1 GCA_030447125.1 Acidimicrobiales bacterium | reverse complement strand
TGTGCACCACCATCATCGAGTCGGGCATCGACATGCCCACGGTGAACACCCTGGTCGTCGACCGGGCCGACCGCCTCGGGCTGGGCCAGCTCCACCAGCTGCGGGGCCGGGTGGGACGCTCCGGTAGCCGGGCCTACGCCTACCTCTTCCACCCCCGCGACCACGCCCTGTCCGATGACGCCTACGAGCGGCTCAAGACCATCGGCGAGGCCACCGAGCTCGGCTCGGGTTTCAAGATCGCCATGCGCGACCTGGAGATCCGCGGCGCCGGCCACCTGTTCGGCGAGAGCCAGTCGGGCCACATCGCCGCCGTGGGCTACGACCTCTACGTCCAGATGGTGAGCGAGGCGGTGGCCGAGCTGAAGGGGGAGCGGACGGTGGAGCCGGGCGAGATCACCCTCGACCTGCCCGTCGACGCCCACCTCCCGGCCGACTACGTGGCCCGTGAGGAGCTGCGCCTGGAGGCCTACCGGCGCTTGGCCGGGGTCACCACCGCCGAGGCGGTGGCCGACGTGCGCCGCGAGTGGGAGGACCGCTACGGCCCCGTGCCCCCACCGGCCGAGGTCCTGTTGGCCGTGGCCCGCCTGCGGGCCGAGTGCCACCGCACCGGGGTGCGCCAGGTGGCCGTGTCGGCCAGCCCCGTGGGCAAGGGCCAGGTGGCCCGGCTCTCGCCCGTGCGCCTGCGCCCCAGCGCCGCCCTGCGCCTACGCCGCCTGCACCGGGAGGCCATCTACCGGGAGGAGCTGGCCCAGCTCGTGGTCCCCCTCGGCAAGGGGACCGACCCGGCGGGCATGCTCACCGACCTCTTGGCCGAGCTGGTCCCCGAGCAGGCTCCGGCGGTGGCATCCTGACGGCCATGCGCTTCACTCCCCCCACGCTCGTCGGCCTGGCCGCCGCTGCCGTTCTGGTGCTGGGCTCCTGCTCGTCGATCAGCGACACCCAGGCGGTCTCGGTCAACGGCGAGACCATCAGCGCTGAGACGGTCGAAGCGGAGCTGAAGGCCATCCGGGGCAACGACGGCTACCGGGAGATCGTCGAGCAGGGCCTCGCCAGCCAGGGCCTCGAGCTGACCGTCGCCGGAGAGGGCGAGGGCAGCTTCGACACCGCCTTTGTGGCCCGGTTGCTGACGCTTGGGGTGTACTTCGAGCTGCTGGAACAAGAGACGGTGGAGCGGGGAGGGCAGGTGACCGACGCCGACCTGGAGGAGAACCGGCCCCAGGCCGTGGCCTCGGTGGGCGGCGACCAGGTCTTCGGCGCCTTCCCGCCGAGCTACCAGGACGAGCTCATCCGGCGCCAGGCGGTCACCCGCAAGGTCCAGGAGCTGGTGGCCCCCGCACCCACCCCTGAGGAGCTGCGGGCCCTCTACGACGCCAACCAGGACGAGCTGATCGGCGTGTGCGTCAGCCACATCTTCGCCAACACCCAGGAGCGGGGCGAAGCCGAGGCTCGGGCCCGCATCGAGGACCTGGCCCGCCAGCTCGACGAAGGGGCCGACTTCCGGGTCCTGGCCTCCGAGCAGTCCGACGACCCGGCGGCGGCGGCCGAGGCCGGGAGCCTCGGTTGCGGTGGTCGTGGTCGCTTCATCCCGGCGTTCGAGCAGGCCGCCGTCTCCCTGCCTGTGGGCGAGGTGAGCGACCCGGTGCAGACCGAAGCCGGCTTCCACCTGATCCTGGTGGAGTCCCGAGGGCCCCAGTCCTTCGAGGAGGTACAGGCCCAGCTGGCCCAGATCCTGGAGCAACAGCGCTCCGCCGACTTCGCTGCGTTCGTCGACGAGCTCACCTGCGAGGCCGAGGTCGACGTCAACCCCCGCTACGGGTCTTGGGCCGGGGGCTGCGACGACCCCGAGCTCCCGGGAGTGGTGTCACCTCCGGACGGGCCCGTCACCACCCTTCCGGCATCAGTCGAGCCCAGCCCTGTGGGCGCCCCCGGCACCGGGCGGTAGATGGCGGCCAGGGTGGTGGTCGTCGGTCTCGGACCCGCCGGGGCCGACCTCCTCACCGCCGCTGCCCTCGATGCGCTGGAGCGCATCCCCGTGCGTTACCTGCGCACGGTCCACCACCCCGGCGCCCACGTCGTCACCGGCGCCGTCTCTTGTGACGACCTCTACGACCGGGCGGTGTCGCTCCTCGAGGTCTATCCGGCCATCGTCGAGCGCCTCGTCGACGCGGCCCGAGAGCACGGCGAGGTGGTCTACGCCGTCCCCGGCTCGCCCACCGTGGCTGAGCGCAGCGTGGCGTTGTTGGCCGCCGACGGACGGGTCGAGGTGGAGATCGTCCCCGGTCTGTCGTTCCTCGACCTGGCGTGGGCCCGCCTCGGTGTCGACCCCTTGGCCGCCGGGGTCCGTCTGGTCGACGGTCGGCGCTTCGCCATCGAGGCGGCCGGCGAGCGGGGGCCGCTGTTGGTGGCCCAATGCGACTCCCGGGCTGTGCTCTCGGAGGTGAAGCTGGCGCCGGCCGAGCCACCAGCCTCGGTGGTGGTCCTGCAGCGCCTGGGTCTGGCCGACGAGACGGTGGTCGAGCTCGACTGGGCCGACCTCGACATCGCCGTCGTGCCCGACCATCTCACCTCGCTGTGGATCCCCGAGCTGGCCGCACCGGTGGGTGCCGAGCTCCTGCGCTTCACCGAGTTGGTGCGCACCCTGCGTGAGCGCTGCCCGTGGGACCGCGAGCAGACCCATGCCAGCCTCACCCGGTACCTCTTGGAGGAGACCTACGAGCTGCTCGACGCCATCGAGGCCCTCGACAGTGCCCTGACCACCGAGCGGGGCGAGGTGGTCGACGCCGGCTACGAGCACCTGGCCGAGGAGCTGGGTGATGTGTTGTTCCAGGTCTTCTTCCACGCCACCCTGGGCGCCGAAGCCGGTCGCTTCGACCTGGCCGACGTGGCCCGGGGCATCCACGACAAGCTGGTGCGGCGCCACCCCCACGTCTTCGCCGGGGTCGAGGTCGACGGGGCCGACGACATCGTGCGCAACTGGGACCGCATCAAGCGCCAGGAGGAGGGCCGCAGCGAGGTGATGGACGGCATCCCCGTCCACCTGCCGGCGCTGCTCTACGCCCACAAGGTGCAGCGCCGGGCCGCCTCGATGGGCATCGACGTCGTCCTGCCCGAGCGCTTCGACCTCACAGCCCTGGCCACGGGCGAGGACCTGGGGGCGCTGCTGTTCTCGGTGGTGGCCGCCGCCCGCCGCCTCCACCTCGACCCCGAGGCGGCGCTGCGCAGCGTCGCCAGTCGGATGCGTGACGAGGTGACGGCCAGCCACGCGGTGGTCGCCGAGGGGAGCG
>JAUJLZ010000253.1 GCA_030447125.1 Acidimicrobiales bacterium | reverse complement strand
TCGGTGACTTCGTCTCGAGGAGATTGTCGAGCAAGACGTGGACGTCGAGGTGGGCAGCGGCAGGATCGGCACCGTGCGGTCCAGCCCCACGACGCTGCTCGCCCCCCTCCGACCGTGTCGTCTCCACCGTCGACCCGAGTCCCGCCACACCGGTGAGCGTGCTGCAAAACGGCATCTCATGCCGGGCTGGGGGGCGCCCATCACCCGCCTTGAGCGACACGCTCCGTCGGCACAGGAGTCGGCCCCGTATCGGCGCTTGTGTCCCGCATTGTGGACACTGCTGCTCAGCCCGCGGCAACTCCATGACGGGTAACCGCCGAGGGAGACAGCAAACCGCCCGGCGGAGACCGATTGCACGAGAGCTCGGGTAGAAGTTCGGCCTTCGATGCGCTCCCGCACCACCTCTGAACTGCGGTTTTAGGGTGGGCGAGGGGGGACTTGAACCCCCACATCCTTTCGGACACAGGAACCTGAATCCTGCGCGTCTGCCAATTCCGCCACTCGCCCGAGCAACCGCGGGCCAGGCTACCCGAGGGCTGGTCTCCGTCGGCCGGAAAGGGGCATGGGTACACTCTCGGCGTGGGCCTCAAGGGTTTCGAGCGACGCCTTGAACGGCTGGTCGAAGGTGCCTTCGCCCGTGCCTTCAGGAGCTCGCTGCGCCCCGTCGAGTTGGGGCGTCGGCTCACCAGGGAGATGGACCACCAACGTACGGTCAACGTCCGGGGGGAGATGGCGGCCCCCAATGACTTCACCGTCACCCTCGGCCCCGAGGATCATGCCCAGTTCGCCGAGATCGGGGACAGCCTGGCCAGCTCGCTCGCCGGCGCCGCCCGAGAACACGCTCGCGACGAGGGGTACGCCTTCATGGGGCCCGTCGAAGTCCACCTCGAGGTCGACCACGAGCTCGGCGCCGGCTCCTTCGGGCTGTCCGCCCGCTTCAAAGAGGGCGTGGGAGGGACAGGCGGGGGCGCCCTCCTGCTCTCCGATGGCTCCCGGGTCACCCTGGCCGACACGCTCATCACGCTCGGCCGCTCCCCCGACTGCTCGATTCACCTGGCCGACTCCAGCGTGAGCCGTCGCCACGCCGAGATCCGCCCCGCCGGCGACGGGTGGCTGCTGGTCGACACGGGTTCCACCAACGGCACCCGCGTCAACGGCGCCACCGTCACCGAGCGACGGTTGGCCGACGGCGACACCGTCACCGTGGGCGACGTCAAGTTGCACTTCGAGGCCTCGTAGCCCACGTGCCCGAATCCCTGCTCACCATCCTCAAGCTCTGCGCCCTGGCGCTGCTCTACCTGTTCTTCCTTCGGGTCCTGCGGGCGGTGTGGGCCGAGGTGTCCTCCACCCGCACCGCGGGCGTCGCCCCCCAGGTGGCCCCCACCCGAGGCCCCGCCCCCCGGCGATCGTCCGGTCGCCGGGGGCGCACGTCGTCGCACCTCACCGTGGTGGAGCCGGCTGAGCTCAAAGGACGCAGCTTCGGCCTGGCCGAGGAGCTCACCGTGGGACGGGCCGCGGGCTGCCAGGTCACCCTCGAGGACAACTACGTCTCCCAGCTCCACGCCCGCATCTTCCGGCGGGACGGCATGCTCTTCGTCGAGGATCTCGGTTCCACCAACGGCACCTACCTGAACAGTCGCAAGGTCTCCTCCCCGGTGGCCTTCCAGCGGGGCGACCGCCTCAAGATCGGGTCCACGGTCATGGAGCTGACACCATGACGGCGCTGCAGGCTGGCGCCGCCACCGACACCGGACAGGTCCGGGCCAACAACCAGGACGCCATCCTGGTGGCCGAGCCGCTGTTCGCCGTGGCCGACGGCATGGGCGGCCACGCCGCCGGTGAGATCGCCAGCCAGGTGGCGGTGGAGTCGCTCCAGGCCGACGACGTGTCCTCGCGGCGATCCCTGGCCCAGGCCGTGCGCCAGGCCAACCGGGCGGTGTGGGACCGGGCCAACGAAGACGCCGAGCTGCGGGGCATGGGCACCACCATCTGCGTGGTCGCCCTGGTCGCCGGCACCTCGGCCGACGGCGAGGGTGACGGCACCCCGGGTGACGGCGACGCCGATGAGCCGGCCTACGCCAGCGGCGATCCCAACGACGAGCGCATCATCGTGGCCAACGTGGGCGACTCCCGCGTCTACCAGTTCCACGACGGGGAGATCACCCAGATCACCGACGACCACAGCCTGGTGGAGGACCTGGTCCGTGAGGGCCGGCTCTCCGCCGACGAGGCCCGCACCCACCCGCAGCGCAACATCTTGACCCGGGTGCTGGGCAACGAGCCCGACGTCGAGGTGGACACCTGGGAGATCGTCCCCCAGCGGGGCGACCGCTACCTATTGTGCAGCGACGGGCTGTTCAACGAGGTCGACGACGACCGCATGGCCGCGGTGCTACGTCGCCTGGCCGATCCCGAGGACGCTGCCCATGAGCTGGTGGCCTTGGCCAACCGACACGGTGGTCGGGACAACGTCAGCGTGGTGGTGGTCGACGTGGTGGACGACGACGACCGGTCTGCCGTCGCCTCTGCGGCCCTGGCCACGGCCCCGCCCACCGTGGCTGCCCACGGCCCCACCACGGCCAGCATCCCCACCGCCTCCTCCCCGGCGCGCTCGCCAGGCGGGACTGCCCCCACCCCCTCCGTGGCGCCGAAGGTCGGCCAGCCCGCCGGCCGCAGCACGTCGGCGTCCGCCCCTGCCCCGGCCTCGGGGAAGAACCGCAAGGAGCGGCCCCGCAAGATGACGTGGCGCTCGCTGCTGTTCGTCTGCAGCCTGCTCGTCATGCTCGGTGGCGCCGCCGCCGCCGTGGCCTGGTTCGCCCGCAGCACCTACCACGTAGGGGTGGACGACGAGCAGGTGGTCATCTACCGGGGGCGCCCCGGCGGGCTGCTGTGGATCCAACCCACGTTGGCCGAGCGCACCGAGCTCACCTTTGACGAGGTGCCCCCGGCTCGCCAGCCCGCGGTGAGCGCCGGCAAGGAGGAGCCGTCGTTGGCCCAGGCCCGCGAGTACGTCGCCGCCCTGGAGGACCAGGCCGAGGCCGAGCGCCGCCGAAGCACCGCCACCACAGGGACCACGACGACCACGACGTCGCCCGCCAGCACCACCACCACCGGGGCCCTCACCGGGACGGGGAGCCGTTGATCCCCGTCGTCCGACGCAACACCGAGCTCGGGCTGATCCTGCTGGTCATCGTCATCACCGCCGGCACCTACACCCTGGCCAGCCTGGGCACCACCGCCGACCTGCCCGCCGACATCGGGCCCTTCCTCGGCATCGTGCTGGCCC
>JAUJLZ010000252.1 GCA_030447125.1 Acidimicrobiales bacterium | reverse complement strand
CTAGTTCCCGATGCTTGGCTGGTTACCGGAGGGTTTGGCTGTACTGGCGCGGTGGGCCGGAAGCCGTTCGAACGGCCGCGGATCGTTGCCGATTCGGTGCGAAGCTGGACAACGAGGAGGACCTCGCGCCCTCTAGAGACCGAGAGTGTGACGCTCAGGTGCCTTTTCGACACCCCGCAGCCCTGCGTCGACCTGCGCCAACTCTCGGTCGAGACGGTTGAGTCGGCAGTGGACCGCGGGAGGGATCAACAGCCCGGCTCTTTGCCTGGCGTCCAAGATGATCAGCTCCTCCCTTCGCTGATCGAGCCGCCGAATCCCGGTGTCGATGCGCGCCACCTCCGGCACGACCAGCCGGTCGTACGCCCCTTCGGCTTCGGCCAGGCGCTCGGCCCATGCCTTGGCGTCCCGGCGGCCAACCCGGCGGGATGACCGACTCGTCTGCGGATTCTTGGAGAGCTGTTCAGCCTGGTCTCGCCGAGATCGAGCCTCGAGCCGATCCCGAGCAGCCTGGCCCTCTGCGCTGTCGGCGTAGACACCACGACCACCCTCGAGGTCCTGGAGCTGCTGAGCCAGCTTGCTGAGGGCAAGCGTGACGCGGCCCAGTTCCTTCTTTGGTTTTGGTGAGAGGGCGGCGGTGATGGCACCACGTTGGGCCTGGAGGCGAGCGCGTCGCAGGGCCAGGAACGCGTGCGTCTCGTCGGATTGATGCTGGCGAGCATCGGCGCGAGTGGCCGGCGTGCCAGCGTCGATGGCCCAACCCTGGCGGCGTTCCCTCGACCAGTCCCGTCGGAGATCCTCGGCCGCCTGCTCGACGTCGTCGGCCACCACGTAGGCCATGGAGCGCTGCCGGGCCCGGCTCATGGCCACATAGGCCAGCTCCCGACCGCCGCCATCCTCCAGGACGTGAGCGACATCGACGGTGGCACCCTGGCTTCGGTGCACGGTGACGGCGTAGCCGTGGTCCAGCCGGTCCGATGCGGTGTCCTCGGGCTCGAACTGCTGGGTTCGCCCGTCGTCCATGCGGGCCATCAACCCACCGCTGCCCTGGTCCACCTCGATGACCCTTCCCCGTTCGCTGGTGACCAGCTGGCCTCCGGCACCCGGGGCCAAGGTGACGATGCGATCGCCAGCGGAGTAGCGGCGACCGCCCGGGGCTTCCACCTCGGGACCGGTGAGATGCCCAGCTTCGGCGCAGCATTGTCGCCCCCGTCGGTTCAACTCGCTCACATTGGCTCGTCGCCAGGCGAACATGGCCGCGCCTCGTCCGGCCGAGACGTCGGTCGCCCACCCGTCGACGAGGCGGTCCATCGCCTCGTCCCGGCTGGGGACGGCGACGATGCGCTCGTGGTCCCGGTACCACTTGACGGCTCGCTCGACGTCGCCGGCCCGTAGCTCCGCCAACGCCGTTCGCTCGTCGAGGTCGTGTTGGCGGACGTTCTCGTCCAGGACGTGCACCGCTGCGGGCTGTCGAACCAGTAGGGCACCGAGTCCCCCGCCGGGTCCCACCGACGAGAGCTGCCGATCATCGCCCACCAGCACAACCTTGGCGCCGGCCAGCTCGGTTGCGGCCAGCAGGCGCAACAGCCCGACGTCCTCGGTCATGCCCGCTTCATCCAAGATGAGCACCGAGCGCGAGCTCAGCGGTAGCCGACCGTGGTCGACTCGCCAGAGCAACGACGCCAGGGTCCGCGACTCGGTGATGCCCGCCTCCCGACCAAGGGTCCGGGCAGCCTGTCCAGAGGTGGCGGTGCCCACCACGTCGAAGCCCGCCGCCTGGTAGGCGGCACGCACGACGGCCAGACAGGTGGTCTTGCCCGACCCGGCCACGCCCAGCACCACGTCCGTTCCTCGACCGGAAATGCAGATGCCGATGGCGGCGTCGCGCTGGCCGGGGGTGAGGGCGCCCCCGAGGGCATGTTCCCGAGCGACGATCTGTTGCTCGACGGCTGAGCGGACCACCGTGGCCGCGTCGCTTCGTACTGCCTGCTCGGCCACGGTCGCCGCGATCGCCTCCTCGGTGGCGATGACCGAAGCGCAGGCGTAGGGCCGCTCCCGTGCTCCAGGAACCCCGAGCAAGGGCACAGCTTCGGGGTCAGCCAGCACCCGGCCGACCACCCGGTCCAGCTCGCCGGCCTCGAGGCCGAACAGCGAAGGAGCCACGGTTACCACCACGTCACGGCGAGAGAACACCTTGCGCGTGGACAAGCGGCTCTGGGTCCCGAGGGCACCAGCCACCAGCGCATCGACTTCGCCTCTTGCCAGGTGGTCCCGTATCGGAGCCCGCTCAGCGGCCGCCAGGTCGATCGAGGCCAGCAGGTCCGCCACGGGGAATCCGGCGGCGTCAAGCTCACCTCGCCACCGGGGAAGAAGATCGCCGACGGCCTCGTGCCGCTTGGCCCGTCGTGTCTGACGGGCTGCCACCCCACGGGCCCGGGAACTGTCATAGCCCTTCTCGGCCACGGCGGCGTCGATCTCTCCCGCCCGCTTGGAGTGCACTTCCAGGGCTGCCCGGGGGATGCCGGCGATGGCCCAGTGTCCCAGCCGTCCCGACGGTCCGTCGTCCGAACGGATGGCGTAGCCGAGCTCCACGGCGCGGCGAGCCGAAGCCATGCGACCGACTGCCGTAGCGGCGTGGAGATGCTCTCGCCACAGGGTGGTATCGGCGCCCTTGTGTCCGCCCTTCTCGTCGAGCATCTCCACCACGTTGGCCATCAACACGTGGTCATGGGGCGCAGGATCGCCGGCCCGGCTGGTGGCGTGGCGGGTGACGGCGTAGACGAGGCCGGACGTGGCGGTGGCTTGGGCGTCGCGACCCCGGCGACCGCCCATGGTCCGAGTCACCTCGTCGAGATAGCCCAAGGTGGCGTCCCGCTCGGCGTCCATGATCCGGTGCAGGTCCTCGGCTCGGCCGACCACGCCGAGCTCAGCCACTGATTTGTGGGCGGCGATGACCAACTCCATGCCGGGTCGCCGCGTCCGGGCCAGTCGGACTCCACTGCCGGGCTCAACGGCCCCCCCGGGCCCGTAGAGAGCTTCGTAGTGCTCGTCGGCCACTGCGCCCTGCAGACCAAGTGCCGCCGCTCCGGAACCACCCCAGACCAGGGGCGTCTCTCCCCTACTGGCGTAGTAGGCCAGCGCCAGGCCGGGATGATCGTCGCCCCGGCCCAGCACCGTCTCTCGGTGGTAGGCGACCGAGTCGGCTCCCATCATCCGCATCCACGCCACCGCTGCGTGACCTCCCGCAACCTCAATGGTTGCAATCGTGTTCAGCCTTGAAGTGCTTTCTAG
>JAUJLZ010000251.1 GCA_030447125.1 Acidimicrobiales bacterium | reverse complement strand
GCCGCGTTGTCGGTCCAGGCACTCTCCATCCTGATGTACTGGTCCAGCGACGCCTGGGTGTGTCAAGTAGGACTGGCCCCACTGTGCTCGCCTGATTTGGCTCCACCCTTGGACGGCGTTGGGCACCGGTTAGGTACTGCGGCGTGCCTCGCGGCGAGGAGCTGAGCGCCCAGATCGAGGCGCTCCCATGGCAGCAACGCGAAGCGATCAACGAAGCCGTCTTTCAGGGCCGCGCCGTGGCTGACGCCGAGCTCGCCCCTCTTGCTGCGGAATGGGCAGCGGAGCGACGGCGCCAGACGGCTCGGCTCTATCTCGGGGTCGTTGGACCGCTTCTCATCCTGACCGGGACCGTCGTCATCTGGTTGACCTCGCGAAACGACCCGGAAGGGGACTTTGGCGGGCTCGTGATCGCGGGGGTCATGAGTGCCTGCGTGATGGGCCTGATCGTCTGGGCGGTCGCGTGGCGGCCCCTCGTGCGTGCCGAGAGGGCGAACTTGGCGAAGGCGGGCGTCGGCACACCACCTTCCGGGAGGGAGCCGTCCCATTGGGTCATCGCTTGGCTCGTCGCGTGGCCGATCGCGGCGCTCCTTGGGGTAGTCATCCGGGCGCTCGGGGTGTCGCCTACTGGGCCTCTCGCCGTTGTCCTCTGGTTGGGTCTTGTGTGGGCCATCAAGCGTGCGCTCGACAGTCGAGATTCCGGCTGACCGCCACCATGAGCATCAACCCGCTCGCGGTCTCTTGCCCTTGTTGGCCCGCGTCGCTCGCAGCCGATAGCTCTCGTTGCCGGTCTCAATGATGTGAGCGTGGAAGGTGAGCCGATCGACGATGGCGGCCACCAGGCGGGGATCAGGGATGATCGAGCCCCACTCGCTGAAGGGCAGGTTGCTGCCGGTGGCGACGGAGGCCTTCTCCTCCCTCTCGGTCACGATCTGGAACAGCAACTCGGCGCCCCGGGCGTCCAACTGCACGTAGCCGAGCTCGTCCAGGCACAGAAGATCCAGGCGGCCGTAGCGGCCGACGATGCGGCTGAGGCGTCGTTCGTCGGCCGCCTCCACCAACTCGTTGACCAGCTGGGCACAGGTCACGTAGCGAACCCGTCGGCCCTGCTCGCAGGCGGCGATGCCGAGCCCGATGAGCAGATGGCTCTTGCCCGTGCCGCTGTCCCCGAGAAGCACGACGGGGTCACCGGCGTCGAGGTAGGCGCCGCTGGCCAAGGTGGCGATGGTGGCCGGGTTGACCGTGGGTGCTGCCGACAGGTCGAAGTCGGCCAGGCGCTTGACCCGAGGGAAGCGGGCCTCGTGGAGCCGACGCTGGCGACGGCGTTCGGCCCGGTCGTCGACCTCTGCGGAGAGCACCTCGGCCAGGAAGGCCAGGTAGGACAGCCGGTTGCGCTGGGCGGTCTCCCCGAGGCGGACGGCCTCCGACCGCACCGTGGGCAGGTGCAGCTCCCGGGCGGCGGCTCCGATGGCGGCCTGGGCGGCGGCGTCTGTCATGGATGTCACGAGCTGGCCTCCAGCAGGGTGTCGTAGCCGTTGAGCGTCGGCTTGGGGCGGTCGTAGCGGTTGAGGGCGCCGATGGGCACGACCGGGGCGACGGCGCGCTCGGACGCCTTCCGCGCCTCGATGACCACGACCTCGGGATCCACCGAGCTCACCGCCAGGGCTGCTCGCATGCCGGCCAGCAGGGCATCCCGAGGAAGCGACCGGTGAGCGAGGAGTACCTCGACCAACGCTCGGGTGCCGCCGGCGTCGCCCAGACGGTGACGGGCGACCTCCCAGAACTCGTCGTGGACGGCGGTGAAGGCACCGCTGGCCCGGGCCCGGGCCAGAGCGGTGGCACCGGGGAAGGCCCCCGGCTTGAGGCGAAACACCTCGAGGTAGTGGTCGAGGACGAGCACCTCGGTGCCCTTGGCCACGGCTCGAGCGTGGCTGGCCACCAGGGCGCTGCCGTCGAGGGCATCCACGCCTCAGCTCCCAGGCGGACATCGATGCGCCGTCCGGCGAAGCGCACGGGCACCGAGTAGAAGCACTGGCGCACGCAGACCCGGGACTTGGTGTCGACCCGTGGGCGCAGCAGCAGCGTCGTGTCGAAGGGCGCAGCCGGCAGGGGGCGCAGCTCGGGAGCCTCGACCTCAAAGTGCTGGCCGACGGTGAGGGGCCGCCCGAAGATGCGCCGGCGGTCGTCTCTGGCGTCGCCGGCGGCCACCAGGTCGTTCAGCTGCTCCATGGAGCTCACGTGAGGCATCGGCACCATGTGGCGGCGGCGGAAGCGGCCGACCTCCCCCTCCACCCCGCCCTTCTCGTGCGCTCCGTCCTTCCCGGGGATGCAGAAGAAGCTGTCGAAGCCGTAGTGCGAGCGCAGGGCCACGAAGCGCTCGGTCTCCTGGCGATCTCGGCCCTTCAGAACGCGGGCCACGGCCGGCTTGAGGTTGTCGTAGCGGATGCGGAGGTTCGGCACGCCGCGGAAATGCTCGAAGGCACGAACGTGGCCGTCGAGGAACACCTGCTGGGCCTGGTTCAAGTAGATGCGGTGGTAGCCCCGGCCCGAGGCCGACAGGCGCATGACGAACATCCAGCCCTCGGTGGGGATGCCGTTCAGGTGGAAGCTCACGCTGCCGAAGTCCACCTCCGCCTCCTCGCCGAGGGGGTGCCTCTGGGGCACGGTCACCTCCCGCAGGACCATGGGCTGGCGCCGACGGGCCTCGGCCACGTAGCGCCGCACCGTTGACTCGCCCACGTCCGCCCCGTGCTCCTCGACCAGGCGCTGCCAGATGCGTCGGGAGGTGTGGCGTTGCTTCTTGGGGGCGTCCTGATCGACGACCAGCCAGGTGTCGATCGTCGCCTTCAATGGCTCCAGCACCGGTGACACCCGCGGCGTCGGCTTCCGGGGCGGTGGGACCGGCGAGGCCAGTGCCTGGCGAACGGTTCGCCGATGAGTGCCGAACGTCCGGGCCAACGCCCGCACCGACAACCCCTCGCGCTCATGCGCCTTGCGGATTTGCTCGAACAACTCCACCTTCGACCTCGTCGCCATGCGCCCTACGGTCGAGCCCCCCATCCCGCCGGTGGTGGACCCTCACCCCGCACGAGCACCCACTGGGGGTGGGGCCAGATCAGATGAGCACGAGGCTCAAAGGTGGGGCCAGATCAGGTGAGCACACCCAGACGCCAGCGAGCGGTGCGGGTCTGATGGGCGATGACCCGGTCCGAGGCCCCTCGCTGGGAGGCGTAGGTGGCGAAGCCCGCCCGCAGGTAATGCGCCGAGTAGGAGCTGGCCTCGGGCACCAGGGCGCGTATGCACTCCCGCTGCACGGCGTTGTTGATGGCCG
>JAUJLZ010000250.1 GCA_030447125.1 Acidimicrobiales bacterium | reverse complement strand
CGAGCGGAAGTAGTAGTAGAGCGACGGCTGGCGCAGGCCGGCCCGCTCGGCGATGGCAGGGGTCATCGATCACCGGGGGAGCGGGGGCGGTGGGCATGGTCGTGGTGATCCGACCCCGCGACGGAGCCGGCGGAGCGCCTGTGGGTACGTCACTCGACCCCGAGACGGCGATGCTGGCCCTGGCTGGCGGCGGGACGGTCATGAGTGCCGTGGCCCCCGACGCCTACGAGCTGCGGCGTCAGCTCGACGCAGCCTACGGACGAGTGGTAGCTCGTTGACGCGGCCCCTCTAGTCTCGAGCCATGTACCGCTGGCGCCGAAGCATCGTGGTGGTGTTGCTGCTCGCCCTCGCCGCCTTCGTCTTCGCTGACATCATCGTTGCCTTGCGATAGCTCGGCCAGCTCTTCTTCTCGTTGACCTGTCGAGACGGACCACCCTCGCCCTACCCCGTGTTGCGCAGGCCGGCGGCCACGGCGTTGACGGTGAGCAGCAGGGCTCGGCGCAGGAGCTGGTCGGGGGCGTCGCTCGTGCGCAGGCGCGACAGCATGGTGACCTGGAGGTGGCAGATGGGGTCGAGCGAGGCCTGGCGCACCTCCAGGGAGCGCTGCAGCTCGGGATCGCGGTCGAGCAGGCGACGCTGGCCGGTGAGCTCGAGCACGTGGTCGTGGGTGCGGTCGTACTCGGCCCTGATGGCGGTGAAGATGGGGTGCAGGGCGGGGTCGACGAGGGTCTCCACGTAGTGGGCGGCGATGGCCATGTCGGACTTGGCCAGCATGAGCTCGACGTTGGACACGAAGGTGCGGAAGAAGTGCCACTCGTCGTGCATCTGGTGCAGCGAGTCCGACCATCCCGCCGCTGCCGCCGCCTCCAGGCCGGTGCCCAGCCCGAACCAGCCGGGGACGATCTGGCGTGACTGGGTCCAGCCGAAGACCCAGGGGATGGCACGCAGGTTGTCGAGCCCGAATCCGCCGGCCGAGGGTCGCATCGCCGGGCGGGAGCCGATGTTGAGCTCGCTCAGCTCTTCCACCGGCGTGGCCGTGAGGAAGTACTCCACCAGCCCAGGGGTGTCGATGAGCCGGCCGTAGGCCTCAAAGGCGGCGTTGGAGACGCAGTCCATGGTGTCGTCCCACACCTCGAGCACGTCGAGGGGGACCCGTGACTCCAGGTGGAGCACGGAGGCCTCGAGCACGGCGGCCAGGGCCAGCTCGAGGTGGTGGCGGGCCAGCTCGGGTAGGCCGTGGCGCTCGGCGATGACCTCGCCCTGCTCGGTCACCTTGATGCGCCCGTCGAGGGTCCCGAAGGGCTGGGCCAGGATCGAGTCGTGGGCGGGCCCGCCGCCCCGGCTGACCGTCCCGCCCCGACCGTGGAACAGGCGCAGCGTGACCCCGTGCTCCTGGGCCACGTCGCGCAACCGGCGCTGGGCCCGGTGGATCTCCCACTGCGAGGTGGTGATGCCGGCCTGCTTGTTCGAGTCGGAGTATCCGAGCATCACCTCTTGCACGTCGTTGCGCACCCGAACCAGCTCACGGTATCCGGGATCGCAGAGGAGCTCGTTGAGGATCTCACCCGCTCGGCGCAGCTCGCCGACCCGTTCGATCAGGGGGACGAAGCCGATGCGGGCCAGTCCGCCGTGGATGTCGACCAGGCCGGTCTCACGAGCCAGGACCACGGCGGCCAACAGGTCATCGGCGCCCTGGACCATGGAGACCACGTAGCTCTCGATGCTGTCGACGCCGAAGCGGTCGAGGGCCTGGCGGATGGCCACGAAGACCTCCACCGTGGAATGGAGCTCCTCGGCCAACACGGTGGTGGGGCCGAGGAGCGGCCGGCGGCTGCGCAACTCCCGCGACAACAGCCTGGTGCGTTGCTCAGGGCTCATCGTCGCGTAGCGCACGGTCTCATCCTCCAAGCGGTCGTACAGCTCGGCGAGGACGGCGTGGTGCTTGTCGGCGTGCTCGCGCACGTCGAGGGTGGCCAGGTGGAAGCCGAACACCGCGACGTTGCGCATCACCTGGCGCAGTCGCCCGTCGGCCGGCAACTGGCCCCGGTTCTCGCGCAGCGACGAGGCCATCACCTCGAGGTCGGCCAGGAGCTCCTCGCGGTCGCGGTAGTCGAGCCCGTCCTGATGCGGGGTGGAGGCGGCGATGCGGTCCCGGGTGTTGAGGATGCGCCGACGGATGTAGGAGCACTTGAGCCGGTAGGGCTCGTGGACGTTGAGCTGGCCGAACTCTTCGTAGACCTCGGGCAGGAGGGCCTGGTCCTGGGTCAGGCTCTTCTCCAGGGCCTCCGACGTGGCCACCACGGTGGAGGAGTTGCTGAGGTCGCGTATCAGTTGATCGACGCTGGCCACCAGGTTGGCCAGGGCCCGCTCGTGCTGGCGGGCCAGGATCTCGATGGTCAGCGCCGGCGAGACGTACGGGTTGCCGTCTCGGTCGCCCCCCACCCAGGTGCCGAAGCGCAGGGGACGGGCCGACGGAGGCAGCGTCAGGCCCAGGCGCTCCAGCTCGTCGCCGAAGTCGTCGAGGAGCTCGGCCACGATCCCCCCGGAGAGCTGGTCGAGGTAGTAGAGCACCGACTCGGCCTCGGCCCGGGGATCGGGTCGGCCGTGGCGGAGCTCGTCGGTCTGCCACATGAGGTCGATGATCTCGGCCAGCCGTCGTTCCGTGCGGGCGTCGTGCGCCGGCGCCGAGGGGACCTGGAGCAGGGTCGCCACCTGGTGCAGCTTGTCGAGCATGGAGCGACGGGCGGCCTGGGTGGGATGAGCGGTGAAGACCGGACGGAGCTCAAGGCGCTCGACGACCGGGGCCACCGGCGTGGGCAGGTGTCCGGCCGCTTCGATCCGGTCGATGGTCTCGGCCAGACCTCCGGGTTGGCGGGTGAGGCGGGCCAGGGTGGTGGCGTCGTCGACCTGCTGGGCCACGTTGGCCAGGTGGAAGTAGGTCGAACAGGCTCGCACCACCTTGGTGGTGGCCTCCAGGTCGAGGCCGGCCAACAGCTCGGACATCTCCTCGGCCGGGCCCTCCAGGGTGGCCGACGGGGGCATCGACCGGGCCTGTCGGGTCAGGTCGAGGACCCGCTCCACCACCTTGACCAGGCCGGGGCCTTCCTGACGGTGCAGCGAGGCCACCAGAAGTCGGGTCAACCGGCGCAGGTGGGACTGCAGGGACGCCGAGGGATCGATCGGCTCGAAGGGGAGGACCTCGACCGACGGGCTGGGCCCGTCTCCTCCCGTCGTTTCTCGCCCCTCGTCCATCCGCACCCCCCCATGTTGCCGCACCACACGCACCCCACGGCCGGGTCGACGTCACGATCCGATGAAGTCGAGGTGAC
>JAUJLZ010000249.1 GCA_030447125.1 Acidimicrobiales bacterium | reverse complement strand
AGCGACCGGGCAGGGTGAGGTCGTCGACCACGGCCCGCACGTAGAGCCCCGTCCCGCCGACGAGCAGGGCCTGGTGGCCCCGGGCCTCGATGGCGGCCAGGGCGGCGCGGGCGGCGGCCTGGAAGCGGGCGACGGAGAAGTCCTCCCACGGCTCAGCCAGGTCGACCAGGTGGTGGGGGACATCAGCCCGTTCGCCCGGCGTGGGCTTGGCCGTGCCGATGTCCATGCCCCGGTAGACACCCATGGCGTCGACGCTGACCACCTCGAAGGCCGCATCGCTGCGGGCCAGGGCCAGGGAGAGGGCCGACTTGCCCGAGGCCGTGGCGCCGACCAGGGCCAGGTGGCCCGGTGCCCTTGCCGTTGCCGGAGACCCCATCACCGGCTCGAGGGGGCTGTCGACGGGCGAAAAGAGAGGTCCCGCGCCACCAGACGCTCGGGAGCCAGGCGCACGATCTGGGCGCTCGTGTCGAGGAGATAGGCGCCGAAGCGGGGATCCCAGGTGTGCCGGTCGGGGCCGAGGTAGCGGCGCAGCTTGCGGTAGGTACGTTCCCGGTCGAAGGGCGTGAGCTGGGCCCTACCCCCGGCGCTGACCTGCCTGGTCTCCCCCGTCGCCAGGTCGCAGGAGTCGACCACCAGGGCCACCCGAGGATGGCGGGCCAGGATGGCGGGGAGCCTCGACCAGTCCCCCGTCAGCCACCAGAAGCAGCCGTCCTCCCACAGGTACCACACCGGTCGAACGCTGGGTTCGGGCGCGGTGGCCACCCGGGCCACCAGCGGCCGGGCCAGGAAGGCGCCGACGTCGAAGGGCGTGGCGACGGCGCTGGCCCCGTTGGTCACGCCGAGGCGACGGGGATCCGGGTGCGGTGGCGGGGGGCGGCGGTGACGGTGACCAGCTCGCCGACGAGGTGATGGGGAGCGGCGGCCGTCACCCGTACCTCGACGAAGGTGCCCACCCCCAGCGGCTGGGGCGACGGGAAGTGGACCAGCTTGTTCTGGCGGGTGCGCCCGGTGAGCACGCTCGGGTCCCGCTTGCTCGGCCCTTCCACCACCGCCTCCTCCACCCGAGCGATGCGGGCCTGGTGCTTGGCCAGGGCACTGCGCTCGACCACCACCCGGAGCCGCTCGAAACGCTCGGCCACCACCTCAGGGGGCACGAGGTCGGCGGTGCGCGTGGCCGCCTGGGTACCGGGTCGAGGACTGAAGATGAAGGTGTAGGCGCTGTCGTAGCAGGCCTCGGCCGCCACCTCGAGGGTGCGGGTGAAGTCGGCCTCGGTCTCGCCGGGGAAGCCCACGATGATGTCGGTGGTCACAGCCAGGTCGGGGACCGCCGCCCGGGCCGCAGCCACGCGTGCCAGGTAGCGCTCGGCGGTGTAGCCCCGGTGCATGGCGGCCAACACGGCGTCGCTGCCCGACTGGAGCGGCAGGTGGAGGTGCTCGCACACCGACGGGGTCTCGGCCATGGCCGCGATGGTCTCCGGTCGCAGGTCCTTGGGATGGGGGCTGGTGTAGCGCACCCGGCGGATGCCCTCGACCCCGCCCACCTGGCGGAGCAGCTCGGCGAACAGCGGCCGGCGTCGGGTGAGGTCACGGCCGTAGGAGTTGACGTTCTGGCCCAACAGGGTCACCTCGATGGTGCCGGCAGCGACGAGAGCCTCCACCTCGGCGACCACGTGGGCCATCGGGCGGCTGATCTCCCGGCCCCGGACCGAGGGAACGATGCAAAAGGCGCAGGCGTTGTCGCAGCCGATCTGGATGGTGACCCACGCCGACCAGGGCAGGTCTCGGCGGGCGGGCAACGCCGAGGGGAAAGCGTCGCTCTCCTCGAGGATCTCCATGACCGGGCCCTCGCGGGCCGACCGGTGGATGAGCTCGACGGTGGCGCCCACGTTGTGGGTGCCGAGCACCACGTCGACGTGCGGGGCCCGCTGCTGGACCAGGCTGCGATCCTTTTGGGCCAGACAGCCACCCACCACCACCTGCATCCCGGGGTGGGCAGCCTTGAGCGTCTTCAGGTGGCCGAGGGTGCCGTAGAGCTTGTCGTCCGCGTTCTCACGGATGCAGCAGGTGTTGAGCACCACCACGTCGGCCGCGCTCACATCGTCGGTGGCCTCCAGACCGTCGGCTTCGAGCAGGCCGGCGATGCGCTCGGAGTCGTGCACGTTCATCTGGCACCCAAAGGTCCGGATGGCGTAACGGCGACCCACAGGACTGAGGCTAGGCCCCTTCGGACCGCTAGCCAGCCGGTCGGCGAGTCCGATGGACTGCCCGTGCTCCTCGATGCCCCGTCTCCACCGTTCGAGCCCTTCTCCGTCGTTCACCATCGTCGGCCTTGGTCTGGGTCTACTCCTCCTCGTCGAACTCGGTCTCGGCGCTGGAGGCGGCCTCGGGGACAGACTCCGGAGCGACGCGGAACTCGGGGACGGAAGCGACCCGGTTGCCGTAGCGGTCTCCGATGACCAGGCGCATGGCGGTGCGGCGCTCGCCGTCGATCTCGATGTCGGCGAAGTTCGGCACGCAGACCAGATCGACGCCGGCGGCGGCCACGTAACCCCGAGCGATGGCCAGGGCCTTGATGGCCTGGTTCAACGCTCCGGCCCCCACCACCTGCACCTCGACGGTCCCTGCTTCGCGGACCACCCCGGCCATGGCGCCGGCCACGGAGTTGGGGTTGGACTTGCTGGAGACCTTGAGCATCTCGGCCCCGTGGTGGGCCTGGGGGGGGGTGGCGGATGAGGGCATGGGTGAGGTGATAGCGGTCATGGTCAGGTTTTCGACACCAGAGGGCCAAAGTCCTTCCCGCTGCAACAATTGCATCGCGAAGTTTCTCGGCCCTCCGGCGTCGCCCTGGCCGGTCTGTCGCCCGGGATCAGTCCTGGCGTACGGGCTGGTCGTCGGCCTTGAGGGTGGAGCCACCTGCCTCGGCTGGCGTTCCGGCCGCGGCGTCAGTGGCCTCGCCCGCGGTGGCGATGCCCACCTTGACCCGGATCCGCTCGGAGATGTCGACCATGAGCTCGGGGTTCTCGGCCAGGAAGCTCTTGGCGTTCTCCCGACCCTGGCCGAGCTGCTCGTCCTCGTAGGTGTACCAGGCCCCCGACTTCTTCACGATGCCGAGGTCGACCCCCACGTCGAGCAGCGACCCCTCCCGGCTGATGCCCTTGCCGTACATGATGTCGAACTCGGCGACCTTGAACGGGGAGCTCACCTTGTTCTTCACCACCTTCACCCGGGTGCGGTTGCCCACCACCTCCACGCCGTCCTTGATGGCCTCGATGCGGCGGATGTCGAGGCGCACCGAGGAGTAGAACTTGAGCGCCCGCCCGCCCGGGGTCGTCTCCGGTGA
>JAUJLZ010000248.1 GCA_030447125.1 Acidimicrobiales bacterium | reverse complement strand
GCGTCGGCGACGAAGTCGGCCAGCTCGCCGGTGGGGATGTTGGCCCGGGTGTCGGCATGGCGGGTGGACTCGACGGGCGTGGGCCCTGACGGCTTCTTCTTGCCGGCCGGGCTCATGCCCGTGCTCCGGCCACGTCGTTGATGACGGCTTCGATCATGCCGGCAGCCTCCCAGGGATCGGTGATCTCGATGAAGCGCCAGCGCCCGAAGCCGCCGTAGTTGTTGACCGCCGGCACCCACAGCTCCCGGGTGGTGCTCACCTTGTGCTCCTTGTCGCGCCGGGCGGCGCCCGACACCTCGATGAGCAGGTTGAGCAGGTCGTCGTCGCCGGAGCCGTCGTCGACCCGGGCGATGAAGTCGGGCACGTAGGCCCGCTGGCGGCCGTCGATGGTGTAGGGGATGGTGAAGCCGAGGCCCTGGTTCTTCACGTAGCTGCGCACGGCGCTGAGGTGCTCGAGCTTGCCGGCCAGATGCGCCTCCCAGCCGCTGTCACACACCACGTGGCTGATGTGGCAGCGCTCGGGATCAGTGGTGTACACCTCCTTGGTGGTGTCGAAGTCGACGTAGCGGGTGGAGCCGACGGGCTCGTAGGGGCGCAGCAGCGGCACGAGCCGGCGCTCGCCGCCCTGGTGACGCACGATCGACTGGTACAGCTTCTCCACGGCGTCGTCACCCCGCGACCCCATGGCCAGCAGGCCGATGAAGGCGTCGTCTTTGAGCGTCACGCACTCGTTGGTCCAGCGCCGGGTGATCTCGACCAGGCGGGGGAACAGCCAGGGCCGCTCGGCGCCGGGCTGGCCGTCGGCGTCGGGGGCGTGGAAGTAGCGGTCGAGGAGCCGCTTGGCCAGCACGAACGCCACCTGCTGGGCCCGCATGGCCTCGAAGCGGTCGAGCCGGTGTTCCTCGGTCTGGCCGACGATGGCGGCCATGTCGGTGCGGGTGGGGACGTGACGGGAGTCAAGGGCGAGGCGCGACTCGTCGCCGAAGTCGGCTTCCAGGTTGTCGTCGGGGATCTCCCACCGGTAGCCGACGAGGCGGGGGAAGGTGATCTCGCAGGTGATGCGGTCCTCGAGGGCCCGCACCCGTGTCGGGATCGGTCCTGGCTTGGAGTCCGGGTTGGAGCCGGAGGCGGGGATGAAGCTGAACGGGACGCCGTAGACCTCGGCGTACTCGGGCTCGAAGCGGCCGTCGTCGCCGACGACATAGGAACGCCGGCGCAGCCCCCGGCCCACGACCTGCTCGCACAGCAGCTGGGTGCCGAAGGCCCGCACGCCGAGGACATGGGTGACGGTGTTGGCGTCCCAGCCCTCGGTGAGCATGGACACCGACACCACGCAGCGGACCTCCTCGCCGAGCTTGCCCGGCTTGCCCACGGTGTTCATCACCTCGCGCAGCAGGTCCTCGTCGGTGAGGTCGTCGACGTCACGCCCCGGGAAGCGCTGGCGCAGCTCGTGCTTGAACTCCTCGATCTCCACGGCCGCCGCCGCTTTGAACTCGGCGCTCATGGCGTCGCCCGACTCGAGCTGGGTGGAGTCCACCAGGACCGTCTTTGGCCGCGACGACCACCGGCCGGCCGACTCGTTGGAGAACAGGTCGAGCTTGCCCGGCACCACCACGCTCCCGCCGTCGGGGAGCGCCTTCTGCCAGCCGGCGACGTAGTCGAACACGAGCTTGGAGACGTTGGTGTTGTTGCACACCACGATGAACACCGGCGGCGTGGAACCGTCGAGGCCGCCGGCGGTCTCCTCCCAGCGCCGGAACGACTTCTCGTAGTTGCCGTACAGGCTCTGCAACGCCCCCTCCAGCGGACCGGGAAGGCTGGGCTCGCGCCCGTCGACGGCGTCGGTCTTGCGGCCCTTCTTGGGCAGGTCGTCACGGATGCGCAGCCACAGCCCCCGGTAGGTGGGCAGGCCGGCGGACGAGGCGGCGTTGTCGTCGACGGGGACACGGGGGATCTTCACCAGGCCGGCCTCGATGGCGTCGATGAGCGAGAAGTCCGACACCACCCACTGGAACAGCGTTCCCTCGGGCCAGCCCGAGCCTCGCAGGTAGAACGGCGTGGCCGACAGGTCGTAGACGACCCGGACGCCGGTTTTGGCGGCGACGGCTTGCAGGCCGGTGATCCACACCCTCGCTGCCTCGTCGCGTTTGGCCGCCTCGCGCTTATCCTCGCCGCTGAGCGCGTCGAGCCCGGAGTCGTCTGCCCCGACGCGCCGCCGATAGCAGTGGTGGGCCTCGTCGTTGATCACGACGATGTTCCGCTTCGTGCCGAGCTCCCGGGTGACCCGGCGCACCATCTCTGCAGGCGTCTCGGTGAAGATGCCCGGCCGCTGGCCGGCCAGCTCCTTGGTGAGCTTGGGCGCCTTGACCTTCTCCCGAAGCTGGAAGGCGTGGAAGTTGGTGATGAGGATCTTGGCCCGGCCGAGGTCGCCCAGGCGGTCGGCGGGGACGATGTCGCGCTGGCGGTAGTAGTTCTGTGGGTCCGACGGGAGCAGCACGCGCAGTCTGTCGCGGATGGTGATGCCGGGGGCCACGATCAAGAAGGCGTCGCCGAAGCGGCCGTCCTTGGGGTTGGCCACCTTGTTGAGGGTGTGCCAGGCGATCAGCATGGCCATGACCACCGTCTTGCCGGTGCCGGTGGCCATCTTGTGGGCCACCCGGAACAGGCCCGGGTTGGCGTCCTCGGCGAAGGTGCGCAGCTCGTTGTCGATCCACGGGTCACCGAGCTTCTTGGCCGCCTCGGCCAGGTAGATCGCCGTCTCCAGGGCCTCGACCTGGCAGAAGAACAGCGGCCGCTCGCGCTCGGTGTCGGTCCAGTACTCCAGCAGCGCTCGGGTGGTCGGCGTCACGGCCGGCCAGCCCAACGCCCGCCACCGGGCCAGCCGGTCTCGGATCTGGTTGATGAGCCGGTTCTCCTCGATGCGGTCGCCGGTCCACTCGTCGAAGACGAGCTGGCCACCCTTCTTCTTGGCCTTGGGGATCGGTATGAAGTACGACGACGGCCGCCGACCCTCGACCACCTCGTCGGTGATGCCCTCGTCGTCGAACCGGAAGTGGCGCTCCGGCTCGTCGTAGGGCGTGTTCAGGATCGGGTTCTCGATGACGGTCTGGGGCCGAGGCATGCCCCGCACATGCTAGGGAAGCCGCAGGCGCCTTGCGGGTGAGTCTTTGTGGCCATCTGAAACTGCCCGCTGGCGGCCAGTGGGTGCCCAATGACGGCCACTACGGAGTGTGGTCGGCGCGAAGGGAGATCTTCGACGACGTCGCTCCCGGACCCGGCGTACGGGGACACCCGCGGCCATCCGGGGAGCTGGGTCTTTATGGGGCGCGCATGAAGTGCCG
>JAUJLZ010000247.1 GCA_030447125.1 Acidimicrobiales bacterium | reverse complement strand
GGTGCCCACTGGTCTCTGGAGGTCGCAGACCGGCCTCCTCGGCCATGGCGTCGAGACCCTCGGCGATGCGTCGATCGCGGTCGTCGGCGGCGTGCTGGTACATCATCGACGCCTGGGGGCTGGCGTGGCCGAGCCGAGCCATGAGCTCCTTGGTCGTGGCGCCGGTGCGGGCGGCCAGGGTTCCGGCGGTGTGACGGAGGTCGTGGAAGCGCAGCCCCTCCAGCCCGGCTGCCTTGGTGGTCGGTAGCCACACCCGCTGGCGGAAGTTGCTGCGCTCGAGCGTCGTGCCCTCCTCGGAGGTGAAGACGTAGCCACCGGGAGCGACGCCGTGGACCTTGCGGTGGCGCTCGAGCTCGGCCACGAGCACTGCCGGGAGGGCGACGGTGCGCCGACCGGCGCGGCTCTTGGGGTCGTCCTCGATCACCTCGCCGGACGCCAGCCGGAGGCGCTTGCGGCGCACGGTGATGGTGGCGGCGGCGAGGTCGACGTCCTCCCAGCGGAGGGCGGACAGCTCGCCGAGCCGCAGCCCGCACAGCCCGGCCACGAGCACCATGGCTCGGTACCGGTCGGGCACCGCCTCGGCCAGGGCGGCGAGCTCGGACATGGTGGCGAAGCGCTGCTCCGGGTGGTGCTCGACGCCGCCCCGTTGAATGCGGCAGGGGTTCTTGCCGATCAGGTCGTCGTTCATCGCCGCGGTCAGGATCTGTCGCAGCCGCGTGTACGCCTTGGCCGCAACCGAGGCGCTGTGCTTGGCCACCAGGGCGGAGTACCACTGGCGTACCAGCGCCGGCGTGATGTCGGTCAGGGCGACGGCGCCGAGGGCAGGCACGGCCGGGTCGATCTCCGGAAGGATGTGGAGGCGCAGCTGCGCTTCGTAGATTTCCCGGGTGCGCTTGGCCAGGCGGGCGTGGCCGCGCAGCCAGGCCCAGGCGTAGGCGTCGAGGAGCGTGCGGCCCCCCTGCGGGTCGACCCAGGTGCCCTTGGCCTGTTCGGTCTCGACCGCGGCGAGCCAGCGGGCGGCCTCCGCCTTGGTCGGGAACGACGTGGGCGCGGTGACGCTCCGCCCCCCTTCGACCTCGTACCGAGCCTGCCAGCGCCCGGAGGGCAGCTTGCGGACGTTTCCGAACTGACGGCGCCGGGACATGCCGGACCCCTTCTGTCGAACCGAGGGGCACGGCCGTCAACAGCGGGCCGGCGACGCTGCCTCGATTCTAGGAGCGGCTGGGTCAGCTCCGCCGGGCCCGGTCGAGCCAGGCCTCGAGCTCCGCCGGGTCGAAGCGCAGCAGGTGGCCCCACTTGAGGAACGGGATGCGCCGCTCGGCCACGAGGCGCCGGACGTGACGCTGGTTGACGCCCAAGCGCTCGGCCACGGCGGGAAGGTCGAGCAGTGGGGGTGTGACGGGAGATGTCCTGGCTCGCATGGGGGTGTCCTCCTTGGCTGGCTGTCACCCAACAAGGCCGCTGGACGCCGCCGGATCTCGCGCTGGCTGACGATTTCGTCGTCACCGCGACAGGCTTCGACCCGGCTGGGCCACGGCGAGCTGGTCGAGCCGCCGGGCCATCCGCCGGGCTGGGTCCTCCTCTATCGCAGGCTCTGGCGCCGTCCCACCGAGGCGGGCGGCCATGGCGTGGGCGGCCATGGCGTTCGGGGGCCGGGCGATGGCGGCGGCCAGGGCCTCCTCGGCGTCGGCCAGGCCGGTGCGGTCGACGATCCAGGCCAGGTTGCGGTTCCGGCCTCGGGTCATGGCCACGTAGACGCCGGCCCGGGTGCTCGACGGCTCCACCACGGCGATGGCGTGGTCGGTGGTCATCCCCTGGGTGCCGTAGCCGGTCACCGCCCAGCCGAGCTCCAGGTGGCGGGCCACGTAGGCACCGGGAAGCCGCACCGAGCCCCGGACAGGGTCGGCTACCACTACCGAGCCGTCCCCGCCCACCGCGGCAACCGTCCAGCTCTGGCGGTTGCGTACCGCCGAGCCAATGTCGGTGACCAGGGCGGTGTTGCGCCGGGTGGCCACCCGGTCGCCGACGAAGGCCCGGCTTCCGTCGGCCAGGACCACCGAAGCCCCGACCTGTCGCGGGTTGCGCCGGCGTTGGATCTCCACGTTGATGGCCCGGGCCGTGCCCGCCGAGGCGCAGGTGACGGCCACGCTCTGTCCGCGTTGCCTCAGTCGCTCGTGCTGGCGGGCCACGTGATCTGCCAGGAGGGCGGGATGGACGCTCCGCAGCCGGTGATGGGCGGCGTAGGCGGCTGGGCCCGCCGGCTCGCCTCGGCGCAGGGCCAGACTGGCCTCGGCCTGCCAGTCGTCGCCGAAGCGCCGGACTTCCTCGAGGTGATGGGCGGGAAGGCGCTCGCACCACAGGGAGAACATGCCGCCCCGGCCCACGGCCGGCAGCTGGGCCGGGTCGCCCACGCACACCAGGCGCCAGCGGTGACGCTCGACCAGGCGCACCAGCGCGTCGAGGTCGTCGGTGGAGGCCATGGCCGCCTCGTCGAGCACCACGGTGGTGCCGGCGGGCAGGCACAAGGCGGGAGGCGGCCCCTCGGGCCGGGCGTGCTCGTAGAGCAGCTTGGCCAGCGTGGTGGCCGACCACCCGGTCTCGCCGGCCAGCACGTCGGCCGCCTTGCCTGAGGGGGCGAGGCCGAGCACCGGGCGCCCCTGCTCAGCCAGCAGCCCCGCCGCTTGACCCAGAGCGGTGGTCTTGCCGGTGCCGGCCGGGCCGACCACCAGCACCAGGCGCTGCGTCCCGGCCACCGCCCGGGCCACCTCGGCCTGGACGTCGCCGTCCTGTGGTCCGGCGATCTCCTTTCCCGCGACAGCGCCGGCCCAGGCCAGCAGCCGGGCCTCCTGGTCCCACACCGCCGCGGTGGTGAGCTGGCGGTCCACCACGTGCTCGCTGAACGGTCGCCCGTCGCGGCGGCGGGCCGTACCCGTCGACGCCGGTCGGTGCAGCTCCACGCAGCGCCCGGCGGCGTCTTCGGCCAGCTCGTCGACCAGGGCCACCAGCTCGGCTGCCGAGGCGGCGGCACCGGGCGGGACCAGGGTGGCGATCTCCCGAGCCAGGTCGGCGGCCAGCCAGGTCGACGACTGCGCCGCCACCTGCCTAAGAGCCTGAGCAATGATCGCCTCCCGGTCGATGGAGGCCGTTCCCGGCAGGCGGGCCTGTCCCGCCGGAAGCTCCAGCGCGTCGACGCCGAGCTGGGCAGCCCGTCGGCACCACGATGCCCGCAGGGCCTCGGCATCGCCGATGGGCTCCTTGTCCGGCCGGCTGTCGAGGACGGCCTGGCGCTCCAGGCGGTAGAGGGTGCGGGGATCGGGCTCGGCGCCGTCGTGGCCCTCCACCCAGTCGGCCACC
>JAUJLZ010000246.1 GCA_030447125.1 Acidimicrobiales bacterium | reverse complement strand
GAGGCCACGCCGGCCGCGGTCCAGGACCTGGTGGTCGGCTACGCCGAGGACCCGTGGGAGGACGCCTCGGAGAGGGACAAGAAGCGCATCGCCAACTACCCGTTGAACGCCGACGTCTGCGAGACCCTCGTCGTGCTCACCGAGGACTTCCAGGTGGACGAAGGTTTGGCCAGCGACTGGGAGCTGGTCGGCGACAACACCTTCCGATTCACCCTCAAGGAAGGTCCGACCTTCGCCGACGGCACCCCGGTGACCGCCGAGGCGGTGAAGTACTCGCTCGACTACACCGTCCAAGAGCCCCAGACCAGCGGCTTCGCCTTCCTCGGCGAGGATTCGGTCGAGGTGATCGACGAGCGGACGGTGGAGGTGACGCCGACGGAGCCGAACCTGCGCCTGGTCGAGCAGCTCACGCACCCCACGTACTCGATCATGGCCCCTGGCAGCGACCCGCTCAACGACGTCGACAGCATGGTCTGCAGCGGCCCGTTCCAGGTTTCCGAGTATGCAGCGGCGGAGCAGCTGGTGGTCGAGCGCAACGAGAACTACTGGGGCGAGTCGGCCGAGCTCAACAAGGTCACCTTCCGGTTCCTCCCCGACGAGACCACTCGCACCCTCGCCCTGCAGGAAGGTTCGGTCGACCTGATCACCGGCGTGCCCCGGGGTGTGCTGGACAGCCTGGAGGGGCAGCCGAACATCAAGATCGAGACCGCGCCGATCGGCCAGGTCCTGCTCGCCTACATGGCCCGGCGGGATGCCGACGGCAACGAGCGCATTCTGGCCGACCCCGACCTGCGCCGGGCCGTGGCCTCCGCCATCGACCAGGAGGCCTACGTCGAGGGCGTCCTCGGCGGCAACGGCGAGGTGGTCGAGACGGTGAACCCGCCGACGGTGCTGGGTGAGCACGCCGACATGGTCGAGGGCATTCCCTACGACCCCGAGGCGGCGGCCGAGCTCCTCGAGGAGGCTGGCTGGACCCTCGGGCCCGACGGGATCCGGACCAAGGACGGGCAGCCGCTGGAGCTGGACATGGTCTTCTCGCCAGGCGGCGGTGGGACCGGCATCGACCTGACCACCTTGGAGTGGGCGCAGGCCCAGCTGGCCGAGGTGGGCATCAAGGGCAACATCCTCCAGCTCGACGACGGGGCCTACCGGGAGGCGCTGGACACCGGGACCTACGACCTCGACTTCTCCGGCCCCAACCAGAACGACGCCAACCCGGCCTTCCTGCTGTCGCTGCGGTGGTACTCGAAGGCGACGGGAGAGAACGCCAAGATCATCTCGCCCGGGCCCGACACCGAGTTCGAGCGGCTGATCGACCAGTCGCAGGAGACCACCGACCCCGAGGAGCTCCAGCGCCTGGCCGCCGAGGCCATGCACGAGCTCGTCGACAACGAGGTGGGGGTCGTTCCCCTGGCCGGCGTGGGGCGGATCTACGCCATGAAGGACACCGTCCAGGGCTTCGAGTCCCATCCCTCGGGCACCAACCAGCGGTGGTCCACCGTGTTCCTGAGCGAGTAGGCAGCTGGCGGACTACCTGCCATCCAGCAGCGACAGGGTGCGCCGGTGACGGGTTACCTCGTCCGGCGCATCCTGGCGCTGGTCCCCATCTGGCTGGGCATCTCGCTGTTCGCCTTCTCGCTGGCCAGTCTGTCGCCGAGCGACCCGGCCACGCTGATCCTCGAGCGGGAGCAGGACGAGCCGGTCACGCCCGAGCAGCTGGAGGCCTTCCGGGAGCGCTTTGGCCTCAACGACCCCTTCGTGGTCCAGTACGCCCGCTGGGTCGGTCGGGCCGTGCAGGGCGACCTCGGCGAGTCCTTCCGCAGCGGGCAGCCGGTGTTCAGCGAGCTCGTGTCGCGCTTCCCCGCCACCCTGCAGGTCACCGTGCCCGCCTTCGGCGTAGCGGTGCTGGTGGCGGTCGGCGTGGGGGTGCTCTCGGCAGTCCGGCGAGGGTCGCTGTCCGACCACGGCTCGCGGCTCGCCGCCCTGCTCTCCGATTCGATTCCCAGCTTCGTGCTGGCCTACCTGCTCATCATCGTGTTCGCGGTGAACTTCCACCTGCTCCCGGTCGCCGGTCGGGGGACCTGGCGACACCTCGTGCTGCCGGTCCTCACCCTGGGTTTGGCGACCAGCGCCAGCCTCATGCGCCTGACCCGCTCCAGCCTGCTCGAGGTCCTCGACGAGGACTACGTGCGCACGGCCCGGGCCATGGGCCTGCCCTGGCGCACCGTCGTCCTCAGCCATGCCCTGAAGAATGCGCTCATCCCGGTGGTGACGTTGGCGGCACTGGTCCTCGGCAGCCTGGTCACCGGCACGGTGATCGTGGAGACCGTCTTCGCCTGGCCGGGCGTCGGCAAGTACGTGGTCGACTCCATCTTCGCCCGCGACTACGCGGTGATCCAGGGCTTCGTGGTCTTCACCGGCACGATCTTCGTGGTGGTGAACCTGCTGGTCGACGTGCTCTACGTCCGGCTGGACCCCCGGGTCCGCCTGGGTGGCGGGGGCTAGACGGCGGTGACCGAGACCACCGCCACCCACGCGGACGCCGGACGCTCGCTGGAGGACGCCGACGAGGTCGAGACCGGCCCTGGGGTGCTCCGGCGCCTGCTCCGCGACCGGCTGGCCGTGGTCGGGCTGGCCCTGGTCACACTGTTCACGCTGGCGGCTCTGTTCGCGCCGGTGCTGGCGCCCCACGATCCCAACGCGGTGGACGCCATCGACCGCCTGGCCCCATCCAGCTGGGAGCACCCGCTCGGCACCGACGAGCTGGGCCGCGACACGCTCAGCCGGATCCTGTACGGCGCCCGCTGGTCGCTCGGCACGGCGGCGGTGGCGGCGGTCGTGATCATGACCATCGGCGTCGTGGTGGGCACGATCGCCGGCTACTTCGGCGGGCTCATCGACACGCTCATCATGCGGGTGGTCGACGTGCTCCTCGCGTTTCCCAGCTTCGTGCTGTACCTGGCCATCCTGGGGACGCTGGGGCCAGGCTTGCGCAACCTCATGATCGCCCTGGTGGTCATCACCTGGGACGAGTACGCCCGGGTGGTGCGGGGCCTGGTCCTGTCCCTGCGCGAGCGCGGCTTCGTGCGGGCCTCCGTGGCCCTCGGGGCCACCGACCGCCGGCTGATGGTGCGCCACATCCTGCCCAACGTCGTTCCCCCCGTCGTGGTCCTGGCCAGCCTCCAGACCGGCAAGCTCATCCTGGCCCTCGCCGCCCTCGGGTTCTTCGGGCTGGGGGTACAGCCGCCGACTCCCGAGTGGGGGACGATGATCAACCAGAGCCGGCTGTTCCTGCAGACCTCCCCGGTGCTCATGATCTGGCCGGGCCTGGCCATCAGCCTGACCGTCCTCGGCTTCA
>JAUJLZ010000037.1 GCA_030447125.1 Acidimicrobiales bacterium | reverse complement strand
CGAGTGGTTCATCCGCAACAAGCGGGCGGAGTGGGCCGACTACAAGACCCAGGTGAGCCAGTTCGAGCTCGACCGCTACCTCCCCCGGCTGTAGCCCCGTGGAACCGCTGTTGATCTACCCCGATCCTCCCGTCCCGGAGCTGGCCCAGGCCCTCGACCTCGGGGGCTACCCCTGGAAGTCGGTGGCCGACGCCGAGGCCGCCTCGCGCCTGGAACCCGACGACGGCTGGGCGGGCGCAGTGGTGGGCGCCGACCGCAACCCGGACGACGCCTTCACCCTGTGCCGGACGCTTCGCAAGCGCGACATGCCGCTCGAGCCGCTCCTGGTGCTGGTCAGCGGGTCGCAGCTGGCCGACCTGGAGCTGCGGGAGGACCTGTTCGACGACTTCTGCCTGGCGCCGGTGCGACCCCGAGAGCTCGAGGCCCGGCTCAAGCACCTGTTCTGGCGGACGGGACAGGGCACCCGGCCCGAGCTGGTGGAGTACGGCGACCTGGTGTTGAACCTGGAGACCTACCAGGCCGCCATCTCCGGACGCCCCCTCGACCTGACGTACATGGAGTACGAGCTACTCAAGTTCCTCTCCTCGCACCCGGGCAAGGTCTTCACACGCGAGACCCTGCTCAGCCGGGTGTGGGGCTACGACTACTACGGCGGGGCCCGCACCGTCGACGTGCACGTGCGTCGGCTGCGGGCCAAGCTGGGCGAGGAGCGAGCCGCCCTCATCCACACCGTGCGCTCGGTGGGCTACCGCTTCGGCGAGACCCGCTGGGGGTCTTAGAGCCGATCACCTTGACCGTCGGGTCGGATCGGGCCCGGACCGGTCAGTCGTCCCCGATCCAGGCCCAGGCTTCGATCTCGACTAGGGCGCCGACGGGGAGCTCGGACACCCCGACGGCCGAGCGGGCCGGGCGGTGGTCACCGAAGGCGGCCACGTAGACCTCGTTCATGATCGCGTAATCACTGAGGTGGCGCAGGAACACGGTGGTCTTGACCACGTCGGCCATGGTCCCCCCTTCTCTCTCCAGAAGTTCGGCCAGGTTCTCCAGCGCCTGAGCCAGCTGGCCCCGCGTGCCGCCGCCCACCAGTTGTCCGTGGGCAATGCCGACCTGGCCGGACACCACCAGCCAGTCGCCGGCTCGCACGATCGGGGTGTAGGGACCGACAGGGGTGCTCATAGACGTCTCCTCGCTTCTCGCTCGGTGGGCCAGTCCTGAGGGCAACCCTGCCGCAGCCACTCGGCCGCGGCCACGGCCACGAACACGGCATCAGAGCCGTTCACCGGTGGACGATCAGAGGCCACCAACTCGACCGTCACCGGGGGCATCTCGGCGGCACCCAAGATGCCGAACGAGCGGATGGTCAGGTCGTGGACCTCGCCCGCCTCATCGACGGCGATGCCCTCGCGACGGACCCAGCCCAGCGCCATGTGGACCGCTCCCACGCAGTAGGAGCGCAGCACCACCTCATCGAGCACCGGCCCGCACTCAACTCGCACTCGCACCTCGTCGTGGTCGACCTCGGCCGTCGCCGTGGCGCCGGCAGGGGTGGTCACGCTCACCGGTGAGACGCCCCGGGCGCCAGCCACCAGGATCATCGCCTCGGCCCAGCCCGCACCCCGGATGGCGCACGAGGTGGGAGGGCCGGCCACGTCGACCTCGACCACCTCGAGGCCGGGCGCCACGGCGAGGATGGTGGCGGCGATGCCGGGGGTGCGCACCACGCGTACGGTCCCGGTCAACGCACCCGAGGCGTCGAGGCGAACGCCGGCAGCCAGCGGTGGGCGCTTGGGACCCAGGCGCACGGTGTCCTCCCGGGACAACAGCACCCTGACCGGTCGCCCATACTCGTCGGCCAGGCGGCGAGCTGCCGCTGGCGCCGGCGAGGTGGTCTTGGCGCCGAAGGCACCGCCGTTGGCCAGCGGGCTGGTGGGCTCGCCCCCAGGTGCGCACCACGAGGCGTCGGTCTCCAGGTAGGCCGGCTCCACCCAGGTGGTGCGTAGGCGCAGGTCCCACTCTCCTGGCGGCACCTCCAAGGGATGGCGCAGGTCGATGGTGGTGCGCCGGCCCTGGACCTTGCCCGCCGCCGCTCGGGCCTCGACCAGCGTCTCCGCCACGGCCCACTCACCCCGCCGGGTGGCGTGAGCAACGGCCACCAGGGCCCCGGCCGGGGCGGTGTCGTCGGCGAAACCACCGCCACCGAGGGCGACGTCAGGCCCGACCCTCTGGCCGGTGCCACCCTCGATGGCCGCACGGGTTGCTGCCGCCGCCAGGTCACGAGGCGGTCGCCCCTGCGCTCGAGGTGCACCTTCGACGCCCATACCCACCACGGGCTCTTCCGGCAGTGGAAGCGGGGCGCAGACCGCACCGCTTTCACCGCCAGAAGCGGGGGTGGCTGGGCTGCCGCGGCCACGTACCAGTCGCCAGGCATCGAGGATGGTGCACCAACCCGTGCACCGGCACAGGTGGGCGGCCAGGGCCCGCTCCACGCCGGCGTCGTCACCGACCCGGCCGGGCCGGGCGGCAAGCCCCGACAGGCGCACGATGATCCCCGGCGTGCAGAACCCGCACTGGCTGGCACCGGTGGCAGCGAAGGCCTCGGCCCAGCGCCGGCGCTCGTCGCCAGCCAGTCCGTCCACCGTGGTCACCGTTCGACCGGCCACCCGGCCGATCGGGGTGACGCAAGCGACGCGAGGCGCTCCGTCGACCAGCACGGTGCAACAGCCGCACTGGCCCTGGGGGCTGCAGCCGTCCTTGGGGGAACGGACGCCCAGGCGGTCGCGCAGCGCCTCCAACAACGAAGCACCGTCGTCGACCACAGCCACCGCCCGCCCGTCGACCTCGAAGGCGATCTCCCCAGCCACAGGTGCCCACCCTAGAGTTGGACGCCGTGACCAACCCCGACCGGCTCGTGATCTCCCGCCGGGGCCTGCTCCTGGCCGGCGCCGGCGGGCTGGTGGTGGCCGCCTGCGGAGGCGGTGGCCCCACCGAACGGGCGGCACCCACCACGGCGCTCGCACCGGTCCCCGAGGGCCTCAGCCTGGCCCCGGTGTTCCTCACCCAACAACCTGCCGGCGTCGAGGTTCGCCTGCCCCTGGCCGTGGCCGATGCCGTAGGTGTGTTGGTCGACGATCCGCCGGCCGAGCTGTCGATCCGGGTGGGCAACGCCGACACCGGCGAGCTGGGCGACCCGGTGGTGGTCGAGCGCCACGATCAACAGATCCCCCGCCCCTACTTCCCCTTGACCACCACCTTCCCCGAGCCCGGGAACTGGCGGATCGCCACCGAGATCAATGGCGAGCCGGCGCAGATCGTGGTGGCCGCCCTCGGCCCGGCCGAGCTGGCCTACGCCGTCCCGGTGGTGGGCGAGCAGCTCATCTCCGTGCCCACCCCCACCGTGGACAACCCCCAAGGCGTGGAGCCCATCTGCACCGACGACCCCCCGTGCCCGCTGCACGCCACCAGCCTCGACACCGCCATCGGCGCCGACAAGGCCATCGCCCTGCTGATCGCCACCCCCGCCTACTGCCAGACCGCCATCTGCGGCCCGGTCCTCGACCTCCTCGTCGCCCGCCAAGACCAGTTCGCCGATGTGGTCACCATGATCCACGCCGAGGTCTACCCCAACGAAGCCCAAGCCGGCCGTACCACCACCGACGTCGTCAAGGCCTACGGCCTGCCCTGGGAACCCTCCCTCTTCCTCGCCCTCCCCGACGGCACCATCACCAACCGCCTCGACTACACCTTCGACGACCAAGAGCTCGACCGAGCCCTCTCAGAGCTGGTGCAGTAGCAGTCCCGCCACGGGCAGTACGCGACCTCGCCGGCCCTCAACGGGCCGGCGAGTCGCCCAGCAGGTTGGCCGGGGCGAGGACGGGTGGCACCGAGGGGAGGGGCCCACCCGCCCGAGCGCTAGCGAGGCGCGGGTGGGAGGGGTCCCGCTCGGTGACAGGACCCGTCCGGGCGGGCGCCCCGAGGGCCCGGGGTGGGGAGTCCGCTCGGTGACAGGACCCGCCCGGCGGGCACGCGTTCAGCGCCGCAATGGGGTTAGGAGAAGGACTGCCCGCAGCCGCAGCTCCGCTGGGCGTTGGGGTTGTTGATGGAGAACCCGGCGCCCTGCAAGCCGTCCTTGTACTCCAGGGTGGCGCCGGCGAGCATCCGCATGCTGGCCGGATCGGTGACCACGCGCACGCCGGCCACGTCGTGCTTGATGTCGTCGGCCGCCAGCTCGTTGTCGAAGTACATCTCGTAGCTGAAGCCCGAGCACCCGCCGGGGCGCACCGCCACCCGCAGGGCCAACTCGGCGTCGCCCTCTTCCTCGAGGAGCTGCTTGACCTTGGCGGCGGCCGCGTCACTGACGTTGATCGTCATCGACGGGCCACGGCCGATGATCGGCTGCACCTGATCGGTTGCGATGTTGCTCATGGCTGGACTCCTCCACCTCGGGAAGCGGCCACCACGACGGCGGCCCGCCTCGGTCGACCGGCACGCACCAGCCTACCGCCACGTCCTCAAACCCGGGACAGCTCGACCCGACAGGGTCGGCGGTCGAGCAAGGTCCCAAAGGATCCCACCTCGGCTCCGCCCCGGGCCTCCACGAAGCCCTCGACCATCCCTCGGTGGAGGTGGCACACGATCTCGGGGTGGGCCTGGGCCAACTCGGCGAAGGGGCAGTGGGTGAAGGCCACCACGGCGCTGTCTCCGTCGCCGGCCACGGCCGGGTCGAAGCCGAGTCGGGCCAGTTCGGCCACCAACGCCTCCACGCAGGTAGACAGGCCGTCCTCCTCACCCGAGACCACGCCGGTAGGAGCCGGGGCACCCCAGGGGACCGAGGCCCGGCCCTGTTCTCGACCGACCTCGGCCGCCTCCTCGGCGGCCACGCCGACCGAGGCCGCCACCTGGGCCAACAAGCGGGCCAGCAGCGGCATGGGCGGGGGCTCCAGGCCCAACGAGGGGGCGTCGGGCTCCAGGGAGTAGAGGTGCTGGGGGCGACCCACGCCACCTCGTCCCTCGGTCTCCACCGCCAACAGGCCGACCTCGCGCATGCGCTCCAGGTGGGGGCGCACGCTGTTGGGGTGCAGGTCGAGCGACTCGGCCACCTCGGCCGTCGAGCGGGGCACCGGTGAGCGGGCCAGCTCCAGGTAGATGGCGTAGCGGGTGTTGTCGCCCAACGCCTTCAACAGGGCGAGGCGGTGCTGGCCAGGGTCCATCAGCAGGCGAGTTTACACGGCCTTCCCCGTTAGAATGCAGGCGATGGTCACCGCTGCCGCCGCCCGCCCGACGTCTGACGATGTCATGGCCCTGCTTCGGGGCGTCATCGACCCGGAGCTCGGCAGCGACATCGTCGAGTTGGGCATGGCCAAGGACGCCGTCGTCGGCGATGACGGGACCGTCACGGTCACCGTCGCCCTCACCACCGCTGGATGTCCCCTCCGGGCCCAGATCCAAAAAGACGTCCGGGCCCGGGTGGGCAGTGCGCCCGGGGTCACCAAGGTCGACATCCGCTGGACCGAGATGAACCAGGAGGAGAAGACGGCGGCCATGGCCAAGGCCCGCTGGAACGCCCGGGAGCGAGCGCCCGAGACCGAGATCCCGGCCACCACCCGCGTGGTCACCGTCGCCTCGGGCAAGGGGGGCGTGGGCAAGTCGTCGGTCACGGTCAACCTCGCCGTAGCCCTCGCCGACCAGGGCTTCACCGTCGGGGTCATGGATGCCGACATCGGCGGGTACTCGGTACCCCGCATGCTCGGCCTGGGCGGGCGTCTGGCCGGGGTGGAGGGAGAGAAGAAGATCGTCCCCCACGAGAAGCAGGTGGGCGAGGGGCTGTTGAAGGTCGTCTCCATGCGCTTCCTGGTCGACCAGGAGGACTCGGCGGTGATGTGGCGGGGCTTCATGCTCAACCGGGCCGTGCAGCACTTCGTCGAGGACGTGCGCTGGGGGCCGATGGACTACCTGCTCATCGACATGCCTCCCGGGACCGGAGACGTGCAGATGGGCCTGGCCCGCATGCTGCCCCGGGCCGAGATGCTCATCGTCACCACCCCGGCGGTGGGTGCCCAGAAGGTGGCCGCCCGGGCTGCCGACATGGCCCGCAAGACCTACCTGCGCATCGCCGGGGTCATCGAGAACATGTCCAGCTTCACCTGCGAACACGGCGGGGACTACGCCTTGTTCGGCTCAGGGGGCGGAGCCGCGCTGGCCCACGACATCGGCAGCCCCCTGCTCGGCCAGATCCCCATCGAGCCCGCGGTCAGCGCCGGGGGCGACACCGGGATCCCTGTCACCCTGGGCGACGGCCCGGCGGCCGAGGCCTTCCGGACCATCGCCCGACGCATCGTCGAAGAGGCCATCCCGCCCGTCGACATGGCCGGCTGCAGTGCTCGCCTGCTCGACAACGTCGAAGCCGCCCTCGGCCCCAAGTAGCGGCGCCCGAGCCAGGGCCTCGACGGCCGCGACCAACCTCAGTCAGCCAGCCTGAGCGCCACCGCCGGCCTGATGCGCGACGCCTGCTGGGCGGGGGCGGCGGTGGCCAGCAGGGACACCACGAAGGTGACCGCCACCAGCAGGGCCACCTCAGCCCAGGGCACGGCGAAGGGGAGGTCGTCGCCGAAGGTGTCGTTGCCCACGAGCTGCCAGGCGGTGATCAGGGCCAGGGTGGTGCCGATGAAGATGCCCTCGGCGGCCACGAAGGCGGACTCGACCACAAAGGCCCGCCTGACCGCCCCCGACGGGTAGCCCAGGGCCCGCAGCACGCCGATCTGGCGCCGGCGCTCCCGTACCGCCCGCACCATGACCACGCCCAACCCGGCGATGCCCACCACCAAGCCCAGGGCCAGGTAGCCCTGCATGAGGCGGAAGAACTGGGTCTGGCTCGCCAGGTTGGTGGCCACCAGCTCCCGGAACGTCTCGGCCTCGGCCCCGTTGGCCAGGTAGGTGGCGTTGAGCTCGGCCGCCACCTCGCCCGGATCTGCACCGGCTGCGGTGGCCACGAGAATGCGGTTGGCCGTAGCTCGGGGCCCGTAGAGCTCGATCAGGGAGTCCTGTGAGACGTAGGCGCCGGCGTTGGCGAAGGAGCTGTCGGCCAGGGCGGCGATGGTGAGGTCGCGCGTCCGACCCGAGACGGGATCGCGCAGGGTGATGCTTTCGCCCGGAGCCAGGGCCTCCTCGGGCGGCCCGCCTCCGTCCTGGAGGAAGAAGTCGCTGACGATCACCAGCCCGGGGTCGCCCAGCACGGCCCGGTACGCGGCCTCGGCATCGGGATAGGTGCCGAGGTCGCCGAGGCCAGTGGGACCCTGGTCGACGAACACCTCGTCGATGCCGGTGACGAACCAGTCCTCGAACTCCCCTTCGGTCCGCGGGGTGCGGAACTGCGCACCGGCGTCGGCCAGGGTGGCGGCGGTGACCACGTCGTCGCGGGCGCGGACCTCGCCGACGGGCACCGGGTTGGCGGCGTTGGACGAGAGCTGCAGGTCGAAGCCCCCGGCCACGTCGGCCGTGAAGGTGTCGACCTGGCTGGAGAACAGGTTGCTCAACACCACGATGAACACCAGGGTGAAGACCACCAGGCTGTACATGGCCAGGATCATCCCCGTGCGGAAGCGACGGGCCAGGGGGTAGGCCAGGCCCAGGCGCACCGCCATCGAGCGTCCGCCGCCGAAGCGGCGCACCACGGCGCCGAGGGCTTCCTGGTTCTGGGTGACCAGGGCCACGGCGGCGGCGGTGAGGATGAGACCCTGGACCACGAAGATGGGGATCTCGACGCCCTCGAAGGCGTCAGGCAACAGACCAAAGGCGCTGATGCCCCAGACCAGGACGCCGACCGCCGCCACCGAGATGAGGAGACGACGGGGCAGGAACCGGGACAGGAGGGGGACGAGGCCGGCCAGCACCAGCACCGGTCCGGCCAACGTGGCGTAGGGCTCGTCACCGGGGATGCCCGACGAGGTCCAGGCCCCTGCAGCCAGCACCACCACGGCGCCGGCGACCAAGGAGCGCAGCCGGGTCCGCAGGGCCGGGGGCTCGGGCAGGTCACGGATGGCCCGGATGACGTTGACCCGGGCGATCGACAGCGAGGTGAGGACCACGGTGAGCAGCGAGATGAAGAAGCCGACGGCGAAGCCCGACTCGACGCTGGCGGCGTCGACGGCGAAGGTCAGCTCCAGGGACTGCTCGGCCCCGCCAAAGATGTCGGCTGCCACCCCGGCCACCACCCGACCGATGCCGATGCCCACCAGAGCCCCGAGCAGGGCTGAGGCCAGGGCGTACATCCACCCCTCGAGGCTGAACGATCCCACCAGGCTGGCCCGGCGCAGCCCCACCGCCCGCAGCATCCCCATCTCCGCCTTCCGCTCCTGGGCCAGCATCACGAAGATGTTGACGAGCAGCAGGATCCCGGCGATGACGCTGAAGAAGCCGATGGAGCCGAAGAGCTCGGTGAACTCCGAGCCCACCGCCTCAGCGTCGGCCAGCAGGTCGGCCTTGGCGGTGGCCAGCCCGCCCGGCGGCGATCCGAGGTGGGCGGTGATGGCCGCCGTCGCCTCCGCCGTCGCCTCCGCCCCCTCAAGCGGTCCGCCGCGATTGGAGACGGCGACCAACGTCGACGGCGGGGCGGTCTCAGCCGGGGCGTCGGCCGCCAGGTCGGCCAGCGTGCCCGGGGCCACGAACAGGTTCGGAGACCGACTGCCGAACCCGGGCGAGAACCCGGCGATGCCCTGCTGGGCGAGGACCCGGTCGACCACCAGGTCGAGCTGGCGACCAAAGGCGTAGAGGGTCACCGTGTCTCCCCCTCCCACGCCCAGCGCTTCGGCCAGATCCTCGCCCAACGCGGTGTGGCCCGGCTCGGGGGTGGGACCGTCGACACCGGTGGCGACCGGGTCGGACCCAAAGGCCCGGGCGGCGCCGAAGTCGACCTCGACCACGCTGGCCGTGGGCTCGGCCCGGACCGGTTCGCCATCAGGTCCGGGGACGGCGACGGCCGCGGGCAGGGTGGACAGGGCCAGGACCCCGTCGATCACCTCGCTGTCGGCGTCGAGGGCCTGGAGCCGACCGGACAGCTCGCCCTGTTCACTCGCCGAGGCGGTGCTGATGAGCTCGTCGATCGGACCCAGCTTGGTCTGGGCCCCTTGGCGCAGGGACGCGTCGAGCGTGTCGCCCACCACCATGGATCCGGTGATGATGGCGGTGCCCAGGAGCGAGCCCAAGATCACCAGGGCGGTCTCGCGCGGACGCCGAGCGGCGTTGCGCAGGGCCAGGCGACGCAGCACCGGCCGGCGGGCGGCGAGGAACACGAAGGGCAGGGACGCCAGAGCGACGATGATCACGCGGTGGAGCCCATCACCCGGCGGGCGCCTGCTGCTCGTCGCTGACGATGCGCCCGTCGCGCACCACCACCCGGCGGCCGGCGGAGGCGCCGATGGCCTCGTCGTGGGTGACCAGCAAGAGGGTGAGACCCGCGGCGTGGAGGTCGGTCAACAGGCCCATGACGCTGGCCGCCGTCTCGGTGTCGAGGTTGCCGGTGGGCTCGTCGGCCCACACCACCTTCGGTTCGCCGGCGATGGCCCGGGCGACGGTCACCCGCTGCTGCTCGCCCCCGGAGAGCTCGGGTGGTCGGTGGCGCAGGCGCTCTCCCAGGCCCAGGCGCTCGAGCGTCTCCTCGGCCCGGGCGCGGGCCTCCTTGGGACCGCGCCCGGCCAGCAGCAGGGGAAGCTCGACGTTCTCGACCGCGGTGAACACCGGGATGAGGTTGAAGGCCTGGAAGACGAAACCCATCGACGCCGCCCGGTGCCGGGTGCGGCGAGCGTCGCTCAGCTCGTGGATGGGCTGGCCGTCGATCGCGACGCGGCCCTCGTCGATGTCGTCGAGGCCCGACAGGCAGTTCAACAGGGTCGTCTTGCCCGAGCCCGACGGACCCATGACGGCCACGAACTCACCGGGGGCCACGTCGAGGTCGACCCCATCGAGCGCCTCCACCGACTCGACCCCGCTGCGGTAGGTCTTGCGCACGCCCCGGGCCGACAGGATGGGGGCGGGCGTGGCAGCGGCGTCAGCTGGGACTGCGGCGGCAGCGCTGGTCATGGATGCCTCCTCGGGTGCGACGGGTGAGCCTAGGGGCGCCGACACGCCTGGTTCGACGGTTTCGCCGGTGGTAGGTTTTTCTTCATGATCCTTGAGGGAATGGATACCGCCTGGGCTTCACCTGCTCGTCTCAGGGGCACCAGGAAGATGTCGACCATGCCGGCGCTCACCCAGACCGAGGACGGGGGCTACTCCGAGCTCGGTACCTCGGGCGTCCAGGACGAGGAGGGCGGCGGCGCCCAGACGGTCGAGGGCAGCGCCGGCCCCAAGCACGGCGACACCAAAGAAGGTGGCCCGACGAGCCAGTCGCGTGGCACACGCGGTCGCCTGCGCGGCCGCTGAGCAGCCTCGACAGTCTCGACCTCGGGTCAGACGTCCAGAGAGCCCCGACGGCCGCCCCCGTGGCGGCCGATCACCCGGTGGCGTAGACGGCGGGCCAGGCCCGCCCGCACGAGGGCGCGCACCGGCGGGATCAACAGAGCCAACCCGAGGGCGTCGCTGAGGAAGCCGGGGGTGAGCATGAGCGCACCCCCGAAGAGGATCAAGAAGCCGTCGACCACCTCGGCCGCCGGGACCCGGCCCGACCGGAGCTGGGACTGGACCCCCCGGATGACGCCCAGGCCCTCCCGCTTCATGAGCCAGCCTCCCACCACCCCCATGAGGACGAGCAGGGCGACGGTGGGCAGCGCGCCGATGGCCGAGCCCACTTGGATGAGCACGTAGAGCTCGACCAGGGGGACGACCAGGAAGACCAAGACGAAGAGCGCGGCCACTGCCGGCCAGGCTACCCAGGCCCGCCCGTCCCTCCCGCCGTGGGCACCCGTGCCCCCGCCACTACCCTGCGTGGCTATGTCCTCCGAGAGGCCCGGTCACCTTCGGCGCTCCCGACCCCTTCGCCGCGACCGCCCCCCCGCCGACTGGCAGGGCCGCCTGCTCCCCCGCTCGGTGCTGGGGATCAGCGCCCTGATCCTGGCCGCGGCGCTCGGTGCCGCCTTCAGCGGCGCCGTCCTCTACGCCTACTACGCCTACCGCTTGGACCGGGGGGTGGAGTACGCCTCCACCTTCGACGAGCGCCTCGACACCGCGGTGGCGATCATCGACACCGAACAGGAGGAGGCCAAGGCTGCGGTGCGAGCCGAGCTTGAGCCCCTCCAGCAGCTGGGGGCCACCGGCGACACCTTGGAACAACTTGTCGAGCGGGTGTCACCGTCGACGTACTTCGTCACCACCCTCGACGAGGACGGGGCCCCGTCGGTGGGCAGCGCCTTTGTGGTGTTCTCCGACGCCGAGCAAAGCTTCCTGGTCACGTCGTTCGCCACGATCAGCGCCGCCACCCGGGAGCCGGGTCCGGAGATCCGGGTGCGCCAAGGTGACGAGGAGCTGGTCGCCACCCTGGTGAGCTGGGAGGAGGGCCGCGACCTGGCCCTGCTGTCGATCCCCGAGGGCGGGGTGGAGCGCCTGGCTTGGGCCAGCGGCACCCGTACGGGTGAGCGGGTGTTCTCCATCTCGGGCCTGGGCGCCGCGGGCGGGTCGGCCAGCCAGGGCCTGGTGGGCGACGTGAGCGCCGCCGGGATCCAACACGACACTCCCATCGGCATGCAGTTCCAGGGCGCGCCACTGGTCAACGCCAGCGGCGAGGTGGTCGGTGTCAGCTCCCGGACCTATGCACCCCTCGGCTTCGCTCCCGACGACGTGTTCTTCGCTCCCGCCATCCGCGACACCTGCATCGAGCTGCTCGTCTGCCCGGAGGG
>JAUJLZ010000245.1 GCA_030447125.1 Acidimicrobiales bacterium | reverse complement strand
GGTTGGCGCGCAGGATGTCCTCGGGGATGCGCCGTACCTGGGTGAGCCAGCGGAGCACCGGCTGGCCGTCGCGGTTCCACAGCCGGCGGGCGCAGTCGTCGACAAAGCAGCGGAGCCCTACTGGGTCGCGGACCCGTGGTGGCGGCGCCGACCGAGCCGGTCGCCGGGTCCGGAGCGGTGGTGTCGGTGCGCGGTCTCGGATGCCGGCTCGTCGGGCGAGGGCGTGGATGGCGCCGCGGACGTCGAGGGTGGTGGTGGCGAGGACGAGGTCGATGGCGGTGCCGCCGGCGCCGCAGCCGTGGCAGTGCCAGCGCTGAATGCCGGTGCGGGCGCGGAACACGGTGACCGGCGGTGTGCGGCCGGTCTGGGCGTGGGTGGGGCTCGGGCACGGCCAGGTCGGCGAGCGGGCGGTTCCCCGGCGTGGGCCGAGCAGCTCGTCGGCGAGCGCGGGAAGGTCGATGGCTTCGAGGATCCGGTCGCGGTCGAACACGGCTACGCGGCCTCGGCGAGGTCTGGCCGTCCGGACATGCGGGCGTCGGTGTCGCACAGGGCGACATCGGCGCGCCCGAGGATGTGGTGCACGACCGCGGTGCGCCCGGCCACCTTCCACAGGGCTCGGCCGCGGGCGAGCTGCCCGACGATCTGGCGCTCGGGCTCGGTGAGCCCGAAGCTCGAGGTGGCGGCGTCGAGCTGGTCGGGGGCTTGGCGGAGGAGGATCTTGGTGGCGGCATCGGCGAGGAGCCCGGCGGCGATCTTGGCGGTGGCGGTGCCGTCGTCGGCCTGGGCGCCGAGGTCGGAGGGCCGGTGGGAGATGCAGACGTTGGCGACGCCGTAGGTGCGGCCGAGCTTGAAGCAGCTCTGCAGGTACCGGGCGGTGTGGCGGTTGCCGAGCAGGGCCCAGGCTTCGTCGAGCACCTGGACGCGCCGCGGCCCTGGGCCGGCCATGAGTTGGGAGAGCCAGCCGGCGGCGGCGACCATCACCAGCGGCAGGGCGTCGGAGTCGATGGCGATCGAGGAGAGGTCGAGCACGATCCCGGGGCCGTCCCAGCGCAGCGGCACGGTGGAGGGGCCGTCGAACATCCCGCGCAGTGATCGTGAGAGGAGCTTGTCGATGGCGTAGCTGAGGGCGGCGAGGTCGGTATCGAGCTCGGCGGTCGGGCGGCGGAGCCGGTGGCTGAGTTCGGCTGGCGGGTCGGTCAGGACGCCGGCGAGGTCGCGGAGTGTCGGGGTGGAGCGGCTGCGGCCAAGGTGCTCGACGGCGGCGAAGACGGCGGCGTCCTCGAGCTGGTTGAGGGGCCGGTCGAGCACGGTCGCGACGAGGGCGGTGACCATCTCGGCGCGGCGCAGGGTTCGTCGCTCCTCGGGTTCGTGCTCCGCGCCAGGTCCCTCGGCCAGAGGGTTGACCCGGGTGGTGCCGCCGGGCGAGAGGTGGACGACGTGGAGCCCGAGCCAGTCGGCGAGCGGGCGGTATTCGCCCTTGGGGTCGGCGATGGCGATCCACCGGCCGGAGCATCCAGTGCCGTAGAGGGCGACCATGCGCCACAGCAGCGACTTGACGAGTGCGGACTTGCCGTTTCCGGGTTCACCGAGGATCCAGCAGTTGGGGTTGGTGATGACGCCGGCGGCGTAGGCCTCGAAGGGGTCCCAGCAGAACTCGGCGCCGCCGGCGAGCAGGTCGACACCGACGTAGGGGCCGCGGTAGCCGAAGCTGCCTTGGACGGAGAAGGGGTAGATGCTGGCGACGTGCGCCGTGGTGCCGCGGTGGAGCCGCAGTCGCAGCGGCGGGCGCATGGTGGGACTCCCTTCAGTCGAGGAGTGCGCGGGGGGCGAGGCCGAGTGGCAGGGCGGCGGCCCAGGCGACGTCTTGGCGGCCGTCGAGGCAGCGCAGTTCCATGCCGGCCTCGCGAGCCAGCTGCTCGAGGATCTCGGCGTGCTCGTCGAGCTCGTCGACGGTGCCGGCGGTGACGGTGACGAGGCCGGCGTAGCCGATCTCGGCGTAGCCGGCGACGAGCTCCTCCTCGCGGTCGAGGAGGGACTGGGTGGCGCGCCGGTGGCGGGCGTCGATCCGGCGGCCCTTCTCCTCCTTGGTGGCGGCGTCCGATTCGAGCTTGACCAGGTCGCGTTCGATGCGCCGCCTCGACTGGTGCGACGGGACGGGGGCGAGGGTGACGGTCATGGCGCGGGTGACGCCGCCGGCGGCGAGGAACGGCTCCAGCCATGCCGGGGGGACGGCCAGGCGGGGCCAGCAGGCGATGTGGTAGGTGCGGTGGTAGGCGCCGTCGATGCGGACGTGGCGCCAGTCGGTCTGCATCGCCATCGGGCCGGCGCTGGCGGCGGTGACGAGCCCGAGCCGTTCGACCAGGCGGCCGCCTGACGGGCGGGGTCGGGTGGCGTTGGGGTCGATCCGGCGGCGCAGTGCCTGCTGCAGCTCGGCGGCCGACAGTGGATCGGTGGCGCTCAGGCTGGCGGTCCGCAGCCCTCGCAGGAGTGCGTCGAGCGCAGACACGGCGGCCCGGCCGAGCGGCGCGAGCGGGTCGGCGGCCGCGGCGCGGTGGCGGGCCAGGCGGTCCCGGGCGACGGTCACCGTCACGAGCACCTCGTGCGCCGCCGCGGTGCCCGAGGCGTCTTCGAGCAGCTCGTCGTACGCCCTGCGCGCCGCTGTGGGCGAGTCGTCGCTGCCCTCGGTCTCGATCCAGGCGAGGTGCTCGCCCAGGCCCGACGGGGCCACGAGGTCGGACCAGCTGAGGTGGCTCACGCCGCCCCGCTCGATCGCGAACTGGTTGAGCACGTCGCCCCAGCCGGTGAGGAGCCGTTCCTGGTCCGAGCGGGCCTCCACGACGAACTGCGGGCCGGTGACTCGGACCGCGGCGGTCAGCGTGTGGCGTTCGGTGTCGTGGACGGCGCCGATCCCGATGCGGCCCCGCCACGGGATCTCGACGATCGAGAGCCCCTGGAGGCAGGGCGGGAGCGGTGCGGCTCGGTCGTCGCCGTCGACGGTGACGAGCGGCAGCCGTGGGTACCAGCGCCGGCCGCGGCCGAGGCTCGCCCAGAGCCAGCCGGCACCGAGCGGCAGCCACTCCCAGGCGGCGTAGCCGTGGATGCGAGCGAACGACGCCGCTGCGGCCAGCAGGAGCGGAGCGGACGCAATGGGCAGCGAAAGGCCAGCGGTGAGGGCGGCGACACCGGCGAGCAGTCCGGCTCCGAGGAGCCCGCACTGGACGCCACCGAGCCCGAGGAAGATCCCTGAGCTGTCCGCAGGATCGAACCGGTACAGGCGCTGCTGGCGTTCACTGGGCATTGTCAGCCTCCCGGGGCGTGCGGCGGCCGCCGGGTCCGCCCGCCCTTCGATTCGGGCTGAGCGTTCGGGCGGTCCGCAGCGTCGGTGGCGACTGCGGTCGCCGCTCG